>JAFGGF010000098.1 GCA_016930735.1 Prolixibacteraceae bacterium | reverse complement strand
GGTTTCTTTCACTTTGGTGAAATCTGTTTTAGTGTAGTCAATCACATTATCAGCTCCAAGCGATTTAACCAGTCCGACATTCCGTGTGCTGCAAACTCCGGTAACTTTGGCTCCAAGATGTTTGGCAATTTGAACCGCTGCTGTTCCCAGGCTTCCCGAAGCCCCGTTTATTAAAACGCTTTGATCCGGTTTAACGTGGGCAATTTCTTTAAGAAAATTATATGATGTAATATGCCCGTCACCATAAGTAGCCCCGTCGGCATAGCTCATATTTACGGGCAACGGCAGGATAACTCCGGTTTCGGGCATTGTAAAATATTCGGCATTGGTGCTGAATTCCAGGGTTGTTTCGCCAAATACGCGGTCGCCTGATTTGAAGTTTTTTACATTTTTGCCTACGGCTTCAACCACACCGGCAAATCCGGTTCCCGGAATGGTATGTTTAGGTTTAGTGAGCCCTGTTATTAACCGCCCGAAATACGGTTTACCGGTCCGCATCATAGTATCGGCTGTGGTGGCCGACGAAACATACACCTTAACCAGCACTTCACTTTCTTTAGGCTGAGGTTTTTCCACCTGTTGTAATTTTAATACATCGGGACCTCCGTAACCTGTTGCGACTATTGCTTTCATTTTTTCTTTCATGGTATTTATTTTTAATTGTTTTATTCCTTTTGAATAAAATGATGAAGCAAATGTAGGGTAGGCTAAACAGGTAAAAGTTCGGGAAAACTGTGCAGGGGTTCGGAATTATAAATGTGGACTAAAAAGTATTTTTTACAAAAACAACTTGTTTATACCCAAAAAAATACCCCGTGATTAGCCACGAAGTACAAGTATTTTATGAAGGTAAGAAAAACTATTTCTTGTCGATCAGATCAGCTGCATGCATTAAATCTCCTTCATTATAATATTCCAGAGAATTTCCACAATGTACAATGATAATCTCTTTGTCGGGAATGACATAAATGTTTTGCCCCAGGTTGCCATTGGCAAAAAACCGGAAAGTAGAATCACAACTGGTATCCCCCCACCATTGGTAGGTATAATAGGTGTGTTTACAGTCATTTCCACCCAACCAATCGGGGTAAATATCGCGTGGGATAGATTTGTCTTCCCAGGTAGATTTCAGAATCCAGTCATTCGAAATAATTTGTTTTCCGTTCCAGTTGCCATTATTCAGGAAAAGCCTTCCGAAGCGCGCATAATCAATAGCCCTGGCAATAAGGCGGCTGGGCATATATTCAAAACCCGACTTTTTACTGTCGATAGAAAAAAGGGCATCATATTCCATTACCTGCGACCACAACTTTTCCTGCAAATATTCCGATACGATTTTGTTGGTTGCCCTTTCAATGATTAATCCCAGGTAGCTGGTGTTGTAGTTGTTATACTGGAACGTTTTTCCCGGCTCACGGGCTATATCAACTTTTTTGAGCAGGAGCTTCCTGACGTTCGGATGGTAATATCCGATGGCTTCATCGTGCCACGGAAGGTGGATGTATGTGCCTGGAAAATATCCTGTAAAGTAATCCAGCCCCGAACGCATTTCAAGCAGATTTTTTATGGTAATTTTCTCAAAATCGGGATTCCTTTCTTTAAGTTCGGGAATATATTTTGTCATCGGGTCGTTAACTCCTGAAATTAATCCTTCATCAATGGCAGCACCAATTAAAAACGAAATAAATGATTTTGCCATTGATTGTGAATGAAAGTATGAATCTTTTGAAAATCCGTTAAAGTATTTTTCATAAAGAATTGTATCTCTTCTAATGAAAATTAAAGCAGTGGTTTGCGATTTTTCTGCCCATTGGTCAAACGAATTAAAACCTGAACCATCAACCCTGTCCTGAAACAAGGATTCCACATATTCTTCATTTAAGTTTATTGCAAACCGAAAAGTATCTTTTGAACCTTGAATATGCCTGTTTTCATAGAGTTTATAATCGTAAATATCGGCTATATTTTGTGTAATGAGCCGGTAAACATAAGTGGGAGAATATTTAACCGACAGGATAATCAGGGCAACGAATATGAATACAACAGGAGTTAAGATGATAAATTTTATTGCTTTGAGTACTTTTTTCATGATTGTATTTTTCGTATAAAATCGTAAGACAAAATAAGCATTAGGCAAAACAAAAAGGTTCAGAAAAGTATAACAGGAGTTCGGAATTATAAATCTGGCATTATAAATATTAAGGAGGCTGTATATTATACCTCTGTGAAACTTCGTTTATTCTCCGCGTGCCTTTGTGGTTTATTCAATAAAAACCTGAAACACAAAGATCCACCAGGGAGGCACAAAGGTTCACTAACAGTGAAAAATGCAAATATTTGTTTTCGGCTTTTTAGACACCCTCCTTTATTTTTTACAAGGTTATATTTTATCTTATTTTTATCGCAATAACATGGCAACAAAAGGTCGGGTTTTTTCGATCTCCTCTAAATCAAGTTTCAGCCCAAATGGCTCCAATTGTTTTTGAATAGTTTCGTAAACGGGTTTCATTTCAGTAAATGGAACTATAACAGATTCCCTCGGAGTTCCTCCATGGTTGTTTTTTATCGTTTTATCAGCGCCGGCATCAAGGAGCATCTGAACAATTTCAACCCGGCAAAAGAATGCGGCAACATGCAAGGCAGTCGATCCTTCGTTATTTTTAAGATCCGGATTTGCATTAGCATCTAAAAGTACTTTAACAATATCTGTTTTGCCAAACGTAGCGGCTGTTATTAAGGGTGTTGTGCCACTCATCTGATCTTTTTTATTGATATCGGTTCCGGCTGCTATATGTTGTTTTACAATATCGAGGTTTCCCGAAACTATGGCAGCCTGAATATCCATTTGGGGTTTTTCAACCGACTGTGCGCTTGCGTGTGTTAGTAAAACCAAAACAAACGAAAAGGCAACCAACATTTTAAAAGAATTAATTTTAAGTGTTCTCATGATTTAAATTTATTATTTGACTTTGAAAATTGTTTAACATTTGAGTATTTTCCCTTCCTGATCGGAATAACTTATAAACTTTTTTGTTTTCTCAATATTTTGACAATTCGTTTATATACGAATTCCGATAAATTCCATGTGTATCCACCGCTTGAATTTATAAACTGAATAACCACTGCATCAATATCTTTGTGATACCTGGCAATACTGGAGTATCCCGGCAATAATCCTGTATGCCCGTATTCATAAACAGATGAATAAATAGCCTGTTCTTTATCATTAAGCAAAGAACCATCGTTCAATGCCCGCAGGAAAATACCCACATCCTCTGCTGTAGCCACCATTGAGCCGGCAGGATTTGTAAAATCATAATTTTTTAAATCGCCATTATAACCTCTGGTATACCCACTCATGATGTCGTCGTCTGAATCCACTTCGCTAAGCAAACCGTAAGTATCGTTCAGCTCAAGCGGTTTCAAAATTTCCTTCCTGATATATTCATTATGGCTATATCCCAATGTTTTATCAAGGATTTCACCAATCAACAAATAATTTGTATTTGAATAACTGTATTTTTTATCAGGTTCAAAATCAGCAGGTTTATCCAGTACCAAATCAAGCGTTCTTTTGTTTCCTTTTGGTGGGTTTTTCCAATAACCGGGGGTGTCTGTAAAATTTGGAATACCACTCCGGTGCTGCACCATCATTCTCAAAGTAATTTTATCAGCATTTTCAATTCTTCCGGCAAGTTCCGGAAGGTAATCAGCAAGCGTTTTATCCAGAGATAAAGTTTGGTCATTTACCAACTTTGTTGCTGCAACGGCTATATACAACTTACTAATACTGGCAATCTTAAATAACGAATGTGGGTCGGCTGGTATCTTTTTCTCCCTGTTTTTCCAGCCGGCAGCGTAAAAAGCCGGTTCTTTTCCAGCCTGATCTACGTAAACAATCATTCCGTCAAATCCATAACCAATTGCTTCATTAACCTGTTCCTGAACAGCATCAGGTAGCGGCGTTAACCATGCCCTTAACAAAATCCAGGGTACGAAGAACATGGAAATTATGGTTCCAGCCAGTAATATTATCCGGATTAATCTTTTTGTTTGTTTCTTCTTCATTAGCAATATGTTTATGCAGTTTATAATTTATGGCGAAAATAACCGATTAAAAAGTAACAAAAGGACGGAATCAGCAGAGAGATGTTCGGAATTATAAAGCCGAACCATTTTGTTTCAAAAACTCCTTTGGTGTCATGCCCGTTTCTTTTTTAAAATAAGTATTAAATACCGTTTTTGAATTAAACCCGCTTTCGTAAGCCAGTCCAATCAGCGAAATATGCCTGTTGCCGGGATCGAGGGCAAGTTTTTTAAAGTATTCAATCCGATAAAAATTAATAAACTCGTTAAAGTTTTTGCCCATGCGTTCGTTCAGCAACCACGATAATTTATTTGGATGAATTTCCACCTGTTCTGCCAATGAACGAAGCGAAAGATTGGGAATCAAAAACGGTTCTTCTTCGGCTATAAACCTGTTTAGCGTTTCAGTATAAATATCAGCCGTTTCTTCATTGAGTATAGGTGGTTTTTCGTTTAACTGCATTTCCAAATTCTCAGTTTCAAAAAACAACATGCTTTTATATTTCCTGTAGCGGGCATCGCTTTTTAAGTTGTTTGTCAAGGGGTCGGTATAATTCAGCATTAAAACAGATGACTTCATTTTTAATGCCTTATCAAGCCAGGCAAAAGCGTCTTCGGTTTTCCCCATGGAGGCATAGGCCATATACAGGTACGAATGTGCCTGGAATGCACCGGGATTCTGAGCTTCCTGATATAATTCTGAAAAAAATTCATCAGCCTTATTTTTATCTTTTTTAAGAATATAAACAAGGCAAAGCGTTCCCGTCTTTTCATTATGAACAACAATTTCTTCCGGCATTTTTTCCAGAAAATCAATGGCTTCATTATACCGTTCCATTTTCAGTAAACAGTAACTTCGAACTATAAATGCCGGTACATTATTCGGATTTTGTGTAAGGCAATCGTCAAACAATTTTAAAGCCTCCGTGTAATTTTCTGTGCGGTAAAAATAATACGCCCGGTAAAACAAAGTTTCCTGCGACAGCGGGTCTATGCTTTGTAAGATTTCCAAATGCTGTTTTGCCTTTTCCTTTTCGCCCGAAATTATGTACATTAACGATACGAACTGCTGAGCTTCCGGGTAATTAGGCTTCAATTCTATCGACCTGATTGCATGTTTAAGTGCCTGCTGAAAATCGGCATCGTAAAAAAATGCATAATTTGCCAATTGATAATGCACTCCGGCATTTTCAGGATTCAATGAATATGCTTTATCCATATATTCCCTTGATTTTCTCCAGGCTTCTTCACGTGGTTTCAATTCTGTTACAGCAAAAAAACTCCATGCATCCGACAGCCCGACCCAGGAATCAGTGTGATCAGGGTCGAGGGCAATAGCTTTTTCATACAATCCGATGGCTGTTTTTGCGTCCACCGGATTCCATTTATTAAAATGGAACCGGGCTTTCAGAAAATATTCGTACGCGTCAATATTTTCTGTCCTCTTTTCAACAAGGTGATCCTGAATTTCAAAGTGCCCGTATTGTTCCCTGAGTTTTTCAGCAATATGCAGGCTTACTTCGTCCTGTATTTCAAAAATGTTTTCCAGCTTCCTGTCCCATGTTTCCGACCAGAAATGAAAATCATCTTCGGCATGAATTAACTGTGCCGTAATCCGGATTGTTTGAGCTGCAAGCCTTACACTCCCTTCCAGAATTGCATCAGCGTTTAATTCTTCTGCAATTTGTTTGATCGGCAAATTTTTATTTTTAAAATAAAACGAAGAAGTCCGTGAAGTAACTTTCAGATGCTCAATCCGGGCCAGTGCATTAATAATTTCTTCTGTAATTCCGTCACTAAAATACTCCAGTTCCTCATCTCCGCTCATATTGACAAAGGGCAATACGACAATTTTCCTTTCAATTTTGTTGAATTTATCCATGTTTTTCCCTTTTTATATCAACTTGCCAACAAAACATTAATTATAAATTCTGCATTATTAGTGTCTTATACTGGGCTATTATTTAACAAGATATTAAAGATAAGGTTTATAGAAATTTTTATTTAAACAGCAACCACAAGAAAAAGTGAAAAATCCACCCTCAACCAAGGTGGCTTTAAATAAACCAAAAGGGCTCAGAAACCAGAAATTATGGGATGTTGGAATAATAATTTTATTAATTGTGATTAACACTAATCCTATATATTCCGGGGCTCAATTTATAGGATCCGTTTTCAAATACTGGTTGTATTGCTTTCCTTGTTTCTATTTCATAAATATCAGGCACTGAATTATCAAATCCTTCCGGAATTATTATTTTGGCAGAAGTTCTTTGCGGAATTTTAACAGTTAATACAAATTTGTTCCCCTCTGTTTTCCAGTTAGAAGTGATTTCCCCTTTTACAGATTTAAAGGAACAGTTAACCCATTTTATATTTCCGGCCGGATGGGGAGCAATAATAATCTTTTCATATCCAACCGAACCTGTTTCCTGCGAAATGCCTCCGAGCCCAGAATAAAACCAATCCATTAAATGCCCCAGCATCATATGGTTATTCGAAAGGTTTGGCAAAGCCTCCCAGCTTTCGGTTAAAGATGTAGCTCCTTTCCTGATCTGATACAAGTAGCCTGGACGGTCATCCCGGCAATTCATTTCATAAACAATGTCATGCCGGTTGAACTGATTCAAAATATTCACCAAAAAATAATACCCGATATCGCCGGAAGTAAGGGCATAATCATTTTTTATAATTAAATCGACCAGGTTTTGAAAGACTTTTGGTTTATCCGGTTCAGGAATTAAACCTGTAAACAACGACATAGCATAAGAAGTCTGGCTGCATGTTGCTACTTCACATGACTCTTTATTATAAAAGTTGGTTAGAAATGTTTCCTTTATTTTTTCAGAATATTCCTGAAAAGCTGAACCATCTTTTTTATAGCCCAGAACATTTGCAGTTTCTGCCATTAGTTTCAGATCGTAATAAAAAATGGAAGTGGAAGTGACAGCTTTAGGCGTTAACTGGCTTTCACCCGGAGGATTCGGACCAAGGTCGTACCAATCTCCCAAACCATAATCAAGAATGTAATTTTTTGTTTTGCTTTTTAAATATTCAACATACTTTTTCATCATAGGATAAGCTGTTTTCAGCACTTCTTTATCGCCATACCATGTATACAACTGCCACGGAATGATAACAGCAGCGCTACCCCATTCCGGCGAATCACGGAATCCATCTTTAAACGGGACATATTCAGGTGCAATGTCGGGAACCAGCCCATTGTCCAACTGCGAATCCATCATATCCATGACAATTTTTTTATAGAAAGAATGGATGTCAAAATTATAATGCATGGAGGGTCCAATTAAATAAGTCTGTTCGAGCCAACCCAGTTTTTCACGGTGGGGGCAATCGGTGGCTACGCTTGCCATATTGCTTTTAATCCCCCAAAGTATTAAATCGAATATCTGATTGAACAGGGAATCAGAACATTCGAAAGATCCTGTAACAGGCGCTGAATTACGGGTATGCAACAACTTTAAATCCAGAATTTCAGTTTGCCTTTCAGAGAATTCAGGATCGGTAATTTCCACTTCAGCATACCTGAATCCGTAATAGGTAAACCGAGGTTGCCATTCCTCGATCCCGTTCCCATTTAGAATATAATTGAATTCATAAGGGCTTCCGCTGCTGTGTTGTGAAACATTTCCGGTGCTGTCAACCAGTTCACTAGGTCTGATCCGGATTTGTACCCCTTTGTTTCCTTTTACTTTTAAAGAAATAATTCCCGATGTATTTTGCCCAAAATCATGTATAATATTCCCTGAACCGGTTCTCATTATTTTCTGAACCGGAAATTCTTCCATAATCTTTAAGGGATAATCATTTTCAGGAAAAAGCATATCAGTTGTATCTGATAGAATAACCGGATTGTTCCATTCCGAATCGTTGAATCCCGGTTGATCCCAGCCCGGTTGTTCAAGCCGGGCATCGTAATCTTCGCCGCCATAAATACTGCTAAAAGTAATTGGAGAAGAAGACGTTTTACACAAATCATCAGAAACAATGGTAAGGGTTTTACCATTTGTCAGTTTTATCTCAATTGAAAAAATTAACTGAGGATAACTATAAGCTACAACCAGTTTTCTGTATCGTTCGCGGGTTACATTAAAAAAACCATTCCCTACGATAACTCCAAGGGTGTTGGCTCCTTTTTTTAAAAAGCCGGCAATATCGAAAGTATTATACAGTTGCCGTTTTTGATAAAGCGACCACCCGGGCGCTAAAAAACTATCTCCAATTTTCACTCCATTCAAAAACGCCTCATAATGCCCAAGCCCACAAATGTTAAGTGTCGCCTGTGCCACCTCGCTTTCCAGTTCAAACTCCCTGCGGAAAAGGGGAACAACAGATCGTTTTAGTCCTTTTTCGCCAAGATGGTTTCCAAAACCATGAACAGCAGGAATAATTTTCAGGCTATCGGGCAACTCTTCATAAGTTATCCATTTTGCTTCCTCCCATATATCAGAAGGCCCTGCTTCCCTTTTACAGGAAAACAGGGTCACCACGAGGATCAGAATAAAAAGTTGCCTTAACATTTATGTTTTACTGTCCGGCGTAAATAATTGAGAGTATCCCGACTACAAATAAAATGAACATAACAGCAAGCATTGTATTGGTTTTTTTCGAGGATCCTTTAAATTCTTTCCAGATAAAAACACCCCAAAGTGCAGCAACAAGGGTAGCTCCCTGTCCGAGCCCATATGAGATGGCAGCACCTGCTTTACCTGCGGCAATTAAATTCAGCGAATTACCGATTCCCCATATAATTCCACCCAAAATTCCAACCAAATGAATTTTAAAATTCCCCCAAAAATAAGCCTTGTAATTGGTTGGTTCGCCACTAATGGGTTTTTTCATCAATATCGTGTTAAACACAAAATTACTAACTAAAATTCCCAATGAAAAAATTACGACAGCAGTATAAGGAGTCATTTTCCCGGCAGCCGGGCTCATAAAATTATCCAGGTCCATCGAAGCAGCAATAAACCGGTAAAAAAACGACATCAGCACTCCGGCAAGGATGGATACCAAAATCCCTTTTGACGATACTTTCTGACTTCCGCCCGATGCTTTCTTATATGCAACTGCATTAAGGATGATAGCAACTGTAATCAATGCAACTCCAAGGAAAAGAAAAACCGGGTCGCCTTTTTGCGAACCGAGGTAATTGATAATTACTCCAAGCACCAGTGCCAGACCAATCCCTACAGGAAAGGCAACCGACATTCCGGCAATTGCAATAGCCGTCGATAAAAGGATATTGGCAGCATTAAAAATAATACCACCAAGGAATGCGCTGCCGATGTTTTTCATGTCGGCCTGACCAAGGTCGGCGATAAAACCCCGCCCATTTCCGCCCATACTTCCCAAAGTGAAAGCAAAAATAATTGCCAGCAGTAATACACCGATTACATAATCCCAGTAAAATAATTCGTAACGCCAGGTTTTACCGGCCAGTTTCTGGGTGTTTCCCCAGGACCCCCAACATAGCATGGTAATTACACAGAATATAATTGCCAGCGGATAACTGTTTACAATAAACATAATTTCAGATTTAATTAGTTAATATTTGTTTTAATCTTCAATATAATCAGGATTTGGTTTCATTTGCCTGGCACCCGAGTTTTTCAGCCAGTTGTGAAGCATCTCCCTCAACTCTTCTGCCTTTTCAGGTTCCACTAATGATATGTCGTGTTCTTCATCAATATCATCTTTCAGGTTAAAAAGCTGGATGGTTTTGTTTTCGTAATACTCAAGCAATTTATAATCGCCACAACGAATGGCACCTCCCGGGCTTTGTTTGCCGTGGTTGCTGTAATGCGGGAAGTGCCAGAAAATTGCATCACGATCGATTTGCTTTTCACCTTTTACCAACGAGGCAATACTTGCTCCATCTTTACCTGATGTTGATTTCGACTGTATTCCAATCATTTCCAGGATAGTCGGGAAAAAATCGGGGCTGGTAACAGGCACGCTGCACTCAACTCCCTGCAAACCTTCTCCGGGCCATTTTATGATAAGCGGAACCCTGATGCCTCCTTCGTACATCCAGCCTTTTCCTCCCCTAAGTGGCAGGTTCGATGTTGAAAATGCCTTATCAAGTTGATCTTCAGCAATCACACGTTCAGGATCGTAAAAATTTGCTGCCGACATACCCCCATTATCCGAATAAAAAATCACAATTGTATTATTATCGATTTTGAGTTCCTTTAATTTTTTGAGAACACGACCAAAACTTTCATCCATACTTTCAACCATTGCTGCAAACTCAACATTATCCTGTTGTTGTTTTATTTTTACAGTATTATCTTTAAAAATACGATATCCTGAATGATCTTCAACAGAAGTCAGGTTTTTTTCATCAGGATTTCCTTCCAAAATAAAAGT
Organism: Prolixibacteraceae bacterium; assembly: GCA_016930735.1. Lineage (GTDB taxonomy): Bacteria > Bacteroidota > Bacteroidia > Bacteroidales > Prolixibacteraceae > JABMQB01. Next base: position 18,535 of record JAFGGF010000098.1, on the reverse strand, counting down.
TGGCTGACCTTCTTTTCCTGTCCTGTTTAATTTTTCTGAATATTTTTTAACCAGGTCGGGGCGGCCTTCAATCGGGTCGTGAACTGCAAAATGCGCCAGGTAAAGAAAAAACGGATTGTCCTTGTTTTCTTCAATATATTTTAAAGCCTCATCGGTGAGCCTGTCGGTCAGGTAAGTGCTATCGGGACCATCGGCAATACCTTTTAGCCCGAAAGGAGAAAAATACCCTTTGTTTGGCCAGCCTTTGTTCCAGTCGGGAATATGCACATCAAATCCCTGGCGGCTTGTTGATGCGGAGTCTTCTCCTAAATGCCACTTGCCGTAAATTGCTGTTTTATAACCGTTTTCTTTCAGAATTCCAGGCAAAGTGGTAACATCGTATGGAAGGTGCTGGTTAATTTCCACATTTTTTAATTTCTGGAACGGAAAATCCAACCTTCCGGGCAACCAGTCGGTCAGGTTAATCGATGCCGGGTACATACCGGTCATAATACTGGCACGCGTTGGCGAACAAACATGGCAGGCAGCATAGGCACTGGTAAACCTGACTCCCTGTTCGGCAAACCGGTCGATGTTTGGTGTTTCGTAAAACGAACTTCCATAACAACCTACATCACGCCATCCAAGGTCGTCAACCAGGAAAAAAACTACATTGGGAGAGTTTTCTTTTGATCTTTGGCAAGAGGTAATTGAAATCCCAATTAAAATTATTGCAATAAAAATGAATAATTTCTTCATAGTTATAAATTTACCTTAAAAGGTTTATCGCCATAAATTATAGCATGTTTTAATTCAATTGAAGCACCCTCAACCGGATTCAGAACCTTAATCAGTACCATATGTTTCCCCGGTTCCAGCTGATAACGATAAAAGGGAGTAAACCTGCGGTAGTTGATCTCAGTGGGAAGTTTGGCTTTTTCAACCAGTTTTCCATCGATATACATTTCGGTTTCAAATACGTGGTTCAATCGGCCAAACTTTTTCCCATCTGGCGGGGCAGCAACAGCAAAACCAATTCCTTCGAATTCAAACGAAATTTCATTTTCGGTTTGTTGCGGAAAGATCATCGCTTTTGGATAATGCCCTTCAAATGCAATTTCCAACGGCACTTTCTCCGGTTCCTGAACAGCAATATTGATCTGATCATTTTTGATTTCACCACCATTGTTTTTTATCATATCAAGCGCATGCCTGAAAGACATATCGTATGCTTTATTCAACGAAATATCTGTTCCCATAAAAGAGAGATCCTCCACTTTATCAAGCCCCTGTTTCCAGAAATCCGGGATTTTTTCAAATCCGGTTATCGCAGCCAGGATTCCTCCGGCAGTTGCCGGGTTACAATCAGCATCGTCGCCACAGCGTGTGGCAATTTCAAATGTGCGGGTAAAATCACCATCGCCGTATAATAATCCGATAACCACCCATGCTGAATTAATTTTTGCATCGATATTAAAGGGCTGAAAAACACCGAGTGGAGAACCAATATCCTGGCTCCATTTCAAACTTGTTTTCGCCCAGGTTGATTTCCAATCGTCCGGATTTTTATCGTGCCATTTTATCACATCGCTGATACACTGATGGAATTTACTTTCAGCAGGAATAACTGCAATTGCCTTTTTAACTATATCTTCAATATCATCCGGATCATTTGAAATTAAAGCCAGCGAATACATCGATGCAACAAATACACCCCCGTAGTACCCATCGCCGTAGTTCATTATATGGCCAACCTTGTCACAAATTCCGATAGCAGAATTTACCATTCCGGGATTCATCAGTCCTGCAAAATCGGCTTCAATCTGAAAATCGATATCATCGGCACAAGGATTATTTAACCAGTGCCCGGATTCCGGAGGGGTTAACCCATTCAGAATATTGTAACGGGCTGTTTGGTTGGCAAACCACAATTTATAATCGGCCTGGGCAAATGATTCGGCAAAAAGTTGTGCAGGTGCATCCACTCCGTGTTCTTCAATTACTTTCATAAACGACAAATCCATGTAAATATCATCGTAGGTTCCGGGGCGCTCCCTGAATTCAACCAATAACGATGAATCGTTCCAGACCAGCGACTGATAATCCTGGATCAATGTTGAATTATAATCAAACTCGACAGGAACACCAAAGGTTACACCAATGGTTTGCGCCGCCCAGGCACCCTTGATTTTGTCATTTAAAGCTTCTTTTGAAATTAAAAAACCACGGTTTTTATCATTGGCATTGGAACTGATAGTCACGATAAAAACTGTCATAAATAACAGAAGATTTTTTTTCATATCAATGTATTTTATTTTTTTCATTTTCTGACCTAACTATCTAAACTCTATTCTTTTATAAATTTTAATTTATTATGTCCTTCAGAATCCAGAATATATAATCCCAAGCCAAGTTTTGATACATCAATCCTGTTCCCCAGACCCTCTTTTACAAGTTTCCCTGAAGGATTAAAAATCCTGAAATGCGTATTTTCTTCCACTCCTTCCAAATTCAAAATATCAGAAACCGGATTTGGGAAAACTTTAAATTCAGTTTCCTTTTGAACAGGTGGCCTGGTTATTTTTCCTGATTGTAATTCAGGCAGAAATGTTGGAGTGTTTAAATACTGAGTTTGAATTTCGGTAAGTGTCCTCCAGTCGGGTGGCCCGATCTGAACTTTATCAATAAAAATCCATGCTGTTTCATATCCCCTGAATTTCACCTGAAAATAATCGGACGAAGCCAGGCTCATGGTTGTAGTAAAAGCATAACGCTGATAATTGGTTGTAAGATTAAGGTCACCGAGGTTCATCCAGTTATTATTTACCGTTTCCTGAATCCAGGGTACCAACCTTTTTCCGGCAGCGGTTGCCCGGGCCCAAAAACTAATTGTTATTTCTTCATTCTGCTCGAGGTGAAAAGTTTCATTTCCTTTAATCACATAATAACTTCCGCCTCCCATATCTGTTACAACCGAACGCAAGCCGTATCCTCCACCAGTGCCAAAATTTGTTGCCATTGTTACTACCTGATCAGTTGTTTTGGGAACAGCAACCCAACCTCCGTTGTCCATTTCTCCGCTAGTGATATAATTAATATTAGTGAGGAGGTCGCCTTTAAAAGACACGTTATCGAATACAAATCCACTGAAATAATCATTTGGGTCTTCGCCAATAATTCTGTTTTGAAATCCAAGGCTCATCTTCATCCTGACATACCAGTCTTTCATGTATAATCCGTGGATGTGGCAATGTGTATAATCATCGGGGGTAATATTCCAGATCAGCGGTATTTCGGTTTCACAAACCACATCCTCAATCAGCCAATCTTCCAGCAGATTATACCTTCCATCTTCTTCATAATGGTTTCCGACACAATTCAAAAGCCCGACATTAAAACGATCGACATCCCATTCTGCACGCAATACATCAATCCGTTTAATTTGTACATCACTGGCTGTAGAACCTCCGACTGCACCTCCCCAACTCATCTGAATGCAACCGCCGTTATTCAGTTGCCAAACCACAATATCTTCATACGTGATCGAATCGCGGTAAGCTTTTATGGCATCGTCGTTTGCCCAGATAAAACACTTAGAAACATGCGAGCCCTTAAAAGCTGCAATTCCATCACAATTATAAACCCAACCACCAATAACTTTTGTATAGCTAACGTTGTTATTGGTGCCAATCAACCTGACTGCAAAATATTTGGGATCGGCTACAACCAGTCCGTCGATGGTAATGTTATTACTTCCATTAATAGCTTCAACACAATGTGTCTGCCGATAATTCATCAGATAAGAAGATAAAACTCCACGCCCGTAGATTTTCACATCCGGGTCGCCATCCATTTTTAAAGATCCGTAAACCCATGAACCATCTTCAAAGTAAATATCTTTAATATGGGAAGGAATATTCCAGACACCAATATTATGAACTCCCCTTCGGAAATAAACTCCTGTATAATCCTGTGAAATATTTGAAACATCGTTGGAGGTTGCTTCATACAGAACCAGGAAATCGGGGTCAGACTGACCTGGCACATCGGTTTCAAGCGGATCGGCAAAAATCATTAATCCGTTTTTATAACCATCGTCGCCAATTTCTACCGAATACTGCCCGGGCTCTGAAATGGTAAAACTAACAACATTCCCGCTGGTAGTTGATGAGACATTGTGCCGTGAAGGAAAAATATTTACATCTTCCCCCTGCACCGGAACCTTCTGAGTATCCAAAACCTTAACATGAACTGTAATCGGATCGTCGAACGAAAATTTTGTCCAGTTGATTGTCCTGCCCGAAAAAAGATCCAGCGGGTGTTCGTCTTTTGCTTCCATATTCTGGTAGCCCAACTGGTAATTTGGGCAGCTGTTCCTGAAAACATTCAAAGGCCAGGTTTTTCCATCCTGGCTTACTGTAACTTCGTAAATTCCAGATTGATTAACATCTTCGTAGTCGATAGGTCCGATCTGTACGTTATCGATGTACATGGTTCCAGTATTATAGCCCCGGAATTTTACTTTGTAATTGTTTGAAGTCTGGGATGTTAAATAAACACTAAAACGGTATTGTTTCCAGTTGGTGGTCAGATAAGCATCGCCAAAATTCATCCACTGATAGCCATCGGATTCCTGCACCCATGCCTGTAAACGCATGTTATCGGCAGAGCCTTTCGCCCAGAAACTGACAGTTACACGATCGTTATAAGTCATCCCAAATGTTTCTTCACATCTGAGGATGTAATAACTGTCGCCACCCATGCTTGTAGTTACAGTTTTTAAAGCTGTTGTGCCATCAATACCCGAACTGGCCTCAAATGAAGTTGACAGGTTTGTATTTCCCGGGACACCTGACCAATTGGAGTTTTCCATGCCCCCGTCCGAAATTAGATTATAGGTTTGGGCATTTGTAAAATTGAAAAGAGAAAGTCCGCAAACAACAATTATACATTTAAAAAGATTTTTGAACGTCTTCATAATTTCAGGTTTTTAAGGTTAAATTAAAAAGGTTAAAAGGTTGTAATTATTTGTTGTTCATTTGAATCGTTTTTTGTTGTTTCCAAAAAGTTTATTACTTCTTTTTCGGTTGGAACCGAAGGTTGCGCACCCATTCGGGTAACACAAATTGCGGAAGCAGCCGATGCAAATCTTAAGGAACTTACCCAATCATACCCCAGGTTTAAACGGGCAGCCAATGCCCCGCAAAAAGTATCGCCAGCCGCTGTTGTATCAATTGCATCAACTTTAAATGCTTTTACAAACATCCCTTCCTGATGGTTTTGCATCCAGCAACCTTTGCTTCCCAGTGTCAGGACAACAGTTCGGGCACCCATTTCCTGTAATTTTTTAATAATGGCCTTTTCACCATTTGTTTTATTTTTTTCACCGGTGATGGTTTCAGCTTCGGTTTCATTCACAACCAGAATATCAACCATTCTTAACAGGTTCTTATCTACTTTCCTGGCAGGAGCAACATTCAGCATTACTTTAGTATTATAATCATAGGCTATCCTGCAGGCAGTTTCAACCGTTTTATATGGCACTTCCATTTGTAGAACCAACATATCTGCCTCTACAATTAATTTTTCGTTTTTCATGAGATAATCAGCGCTTAATTCATGATTTGCCCCCGGAGTTATGACGATGCAGTTTTCACCGCTTTCTTCAACAAGGATCATTGCTGTACCGGATGGCACATTTGAAACAACTAAAGATGAAGAAACATTCAATCCTTCGTTTTTATAATATTCAAGTATGTTTTTCCCGTTGGCATCGTCGCCCAGGCAGGTAATAAATTCAACATTGCCGCCAAGCCGGTGTGCCGCCAGCGCCTGATTTGCACCCTTGCCACCCATCGCTTGCATAAACGACAATCCTTCAATGGTTTCACCGGCTTTGGGAAATGCTTTCACTTTGGCTATTAAATCCGTGTTTGAACTTCCAACAACTAATATTTTTCCCATTTTATAATATTTTTAATTAAGCTTTTCTATTCTGACATAATAAGCTCCGCAAACATTGTTTCCCCCTTCGTCTTTAAACCATGCCTGAAAATCAAATTCTCCGACCGGCAGGTTTAATTCGAATGAGATATTTTTTGCATCAGCCTTTGCATTTTTAACAATTTCCTTTTTATTGTTGATGGAAATACAACCGGTATAAATGGGAAGGGCTTTCCCCTTATTAATTTTTGTTCCTCCTATTGATGTACTTATCCCGGTTTCAGTCAATTTTTTATTCAAATGAAATGGCCACCGGCTTAGTTCAATTTTGTAAATTCCTGATTCGATTGCATTTAAATGGCTCACCCCACCACGAGGATCACCTGTACCACCAGCAACAGCCCATTGCGTATTGACCGCCTTTTTTTCCCAACTACCTGAACTTATTATTACAGGATTTTCCTGAGTTGCACCAATAATTATTGGCACGAAATGACCTGTGTCCGGTTCAATTTCCCGCCACCATTGTTCGTAATAAGTTTTCATTTTATTAAAAACCACAGGAAATTCATTAACCAAATTGTTTTCCTGAGACGGATCTGTTTTAAGGTTATACAGTTCATTTCCTCCTACCAGCCTCCATGAATTCCAGATAACAGTGCCGAAGTACTTTTCAGGCTTTAAACCTCCGCCATACTGAACAACCAACATCCGGTTGGGACTGACCGTATCTGTTAAATATAAATATGGCTTTAAACTTTTTCCATCGAATTTACATGCTGTGTCAACCTTTAATTGTAGAAGCTCAATTAATGTTGGTAGTACATCCTGAATCTCAGTAGGGAATGAAATGGTTCGTGAAGATATGATACCGGCTTTTGGGTAACGGAACAAACAAGTCGCACGGTGACCTCCTTCATAGTTGCTCCCTTTTTTTCCTCTCATGTTGGCATTGTAAACCAACTCTCCCTGAGCCGTTCCATTATCGTTCATATAAATTAAAATGGTGTTTTCTTTTAAACCGTGCTCTTCAAGCCAATTATCCAGATGCTTGATATTACGATCGATATTCCTGATCATTCCCAGGAACGAAGCTGTTTTTTCGTTTTCAATCTTATTCTTATAAAAATCGTAATCCTGTTTTGGTGAGTCAAACGGGCCATGAGGTGCATTAAGTGCAATGTAAGTGAAAAAGGGTTTGTTTTGCGAAGCCATGTCTCCCATCCACTCTATGGCTTTATCGAACCATAAATTAGTACAATACTTATTCGAATATTTGGTTTCAAGGCCATCTAAATACCTTGTTTCGTAATAATCATTATCAAACTCAATTTCAGAACGTAAGCCCCATCCTTGATGCCAAATGCATTTTTGAAAACCTTTATCCATGGGCCTGTCAGGATAGGAATCGCCCAAATGCCATTTACCAAAAATCCCTGTTGAATAGCCATTATCTTTAAAAATTTCAGGCATGGTAACCAGGTTTCTTTTTAAAATATTCCTTGCCGTCAGTACAGTGGCTGCACCATTTCGCATGGCGTCAACACCGGTTAATAATTGCCCTCTGGTTGGTGTGCATAACGGGCTGACATGAAAATCGCTGAACCGGATGCTTTCATCATAAAGCTTATCGAGTGATGGTGTTTCCAAAACCGGGTTTCCATTGCATGAAAAGTCCCCATAACCCTGATCATCAGCCAGAACAATAATTACATTTGGCAAATCATTTTCAGTTACCGGGTGGCAACCGGAAAATATGGCAAGAGTGATTAACCCAATAAAGTATATTATTTCTCTAAACAGATTCATGCTACAGATGATTATATGCCTTCCGATTTTTTTATTTTTTTATTTTTTTCGATACGCTGTTGAAGCTCATTTACCTTTTCAGGCATTTGTTCGTACAGGTTATTTGTCTCCGATGTATCTTTATCAAGGTTATATAGCTGAGGTTCAAATGCGCTGGGCCCGTCAGGATAGAAAGTTTCGGGCCAGTGCCCCGGAGTTGCGGCTTCAATAAATTTCCACCCGCCGCTTATTTCAACAAGTGCACCGCTTGAACCGCCTGCCAGGGTCAGCGACTGCCGTGACTGAGGAGCATTGGCATTAAATAAATTTGAAACGAAACTGTAACTGTCTTCGCCTTCATCAGCGCTAAGCTGAACACCTGTCAGCTCTGCAAAAGTAGCCATCAGGTCAGTCAGGCATATGTTATTTGTGCTAACACTTCCGGGTGAAATATTCCCCTGCCAGTGAACAATAAAAGGCACTTTAAAACCACCATCCCACGCATCCGATTTAAATCCTAAAAGATCACCAGCTGAATTATGGTCGTAAGTCAACCAGCCATTCTTCCAAATCTGATTTCCGTTTTCATTGACATATTCAGGTGAAAAATCATCAAAATAATCGAGGTTGTAATCTTCGTAATTCCCGTTTTTATAATTGTTCAGCCACAAAACCGGGTCTCCGGGGCGAGGACCGTTATCGGAAGTAAAAATTAACAGTGTATTTTCCCAGGCATTGTTTTCTTTTAAAGTATTTACAATCTGTTTCACCGTCCAATCCAGCTCAACCACAATGTCGCCGCGTAACCCGGCCCGGCTTTTCCCCTTAGTAAAAGTTGGCAGGCACGGACGGTGGATTGCACTTGCCGGGAAATATAAAAACAAAGGCTTATCTGCTTCTTTCTGAAAATGGTTATTTATCACATCGATTGCTTTAAATGTCAATGTCTGATTTACTGTTTTTATATCCCAATTGGGCGCTTTATCTGTGTTTATATAATGATCATATGGTTTTTGCGGCTCCGAAGGCGCTTCAGTAACACGGTCGTTTTCGACATATACATAAGGTTGCATGTTATTCGAACCAACCATTCCGTAGAAATAATCAAACCCGCGTTCATTGGGGCCACCTTTTACCGGTTTTGAAAAATCAATGTACTCCTGAAGATTATCAGTCCATGAATCGAAAACCGTTTTTTCAGGATTTTCAGGTGCATTCTCCTTTAAAGACCAGTTAAAACCAAGATGCCATTTCCCGACACAGGCAGTATGGTACCCGTTCTTTTTCAGCATCGACGCCAGGGTTGTCTGATCTTCGTCGATCAAAGGTTTTTCATAGTATTTAAGCACTCCGGATTTTAACCGTGAACGCCATGAATAACGCCCTGTTAAAATACTGTAACGAGAAGGCGAACATAACGATGAAGACACATAGGCATTTGAGAAACTCATCCCGTCGGAAGCCAGTTTATCTATAGCAGGAGTTTGAATTTTGGTTGCGCCGTAACAGCTTAAATCACCATAACCCAGGTCATCAGCAACTATTAAAATAATGTTAGGTGTTTTATTCACTGAATTATTTTTCGGTTCGGAATTACATCCGGATAAAAAATGAATTATCCCGATAAAAATCAGAATTCTCAGTAGTCCGGAATTGATATTTAAAATATGTTTCATCAATAAATTATTTAACATTTGAGTTAAAATTCAAAGGCCCCGATATCGGATTTTGCCCCACGGGGGATCGTTGTTTTATTAAAATCGGTTCGGTATCCCAAATCCATTCCCATATCAATGGCCGGGCTGTTTTTAGTTAAAGAAAAATCGGTAGCAGAAGCTCCTTCAGAATAGTTTGAAAATAGAGGATCAGCAATAATAGCAGGTTCCCCCGGACCTTCAAGCCCGATTTTCAATTCTCCCGAAGCTGCCCAATACAAATTGTTCTCAATGATATTGTCAGGATTGGCTATTCCGTTTTTTCCGAGGTTAAAAATGACCACGTCGTTTTCGGTAACCACAATATTATTCCTGATCTGGTTGCGAGAATTAATTTGTGTTATATTAAAAACACCCCATTCATTTGCATTCACCTTCCGCCGAATAATGGTATTATTTTCAATCCGGCAGTTTTTACCCTGCCAAAGTGCAATAAACTGCTGAAAATCGTCGCTCACATTGTGGTGGATCGAAAAATTCCCGTAAGCCGGGTGTTGCTCTACATCTGTCCAGGTTACTTCGATAAAGCCCTGGCAATCGCTTGAAAAATTATGATGGATATGTATGTTTGATTTATCGAAGCGGGCATCGTCGATTTCAATGGCACCGCCATCAGCACCTCCGCCATAACTGTCGGGCCCCCAGGTAATATTCTGATTTACAACACTGTAATTTTTTATCCGGTTAGAACATACTTCCTGATAATCGGCTCCTAACCAGATAGCAATCGGCCCCCAGCTCCACTGTTTTAAAACCCGGTTACAATCATGGATATAATTGTTTTCGATGGTGGTAAACTGTCCGTAACTTTTTATGCCAACCCCGCAATCGAATATTTCATTATTCCTTACAACACAATTTTCAGCGCCTTTATCGATATAGATGGCCCCAAGTTCCCACATGGTTAAGAATTTTCCGGCATTGTTTGGCAATTCGGCCACTGTGTGATGGCAATACAACTTTTCAACAATAATATAACTTCCTTTTATCCTGATACAATTCCCGAAATTCCCTTTTTCAGGATCAAATACCGGATTTGTAAATGAAGGAGGCGGCAATTGCTCATCTCCATAGCAGGTAATTATTATCGGATTTTCGGGAGTCCCTGATTCTTTAATTATGATTGATCCTGTAAATTCTGACCCTCTTCTAAAAAAAACTTTGTCGCCTGCATTTAACTCTACAGAATTTATTTTTGCAGCTGATCTCCATGCACCGGATTCTGATTTTCCGTCCTTGAAGTCATTGCCATTTAAGGAATCAAAATAATAAACAGAAGGCTCCTGTATATTATTAATAGTCCTGATTCTTTCACATCCTGTGAGAATCAGAATGTTGGACAACAAAATAATTGTAAAATTTATACTTTTATCCAGATAAAATGTTTTCAATTCCCCTGACGATTAAAGTGAATGATTTTTATTCTTTGAAAAAATATAAGAGAGCCGGAAGTAGCATTTCCCTGTTTATATAACAGGAAACCGGGATTAAACACCCGGATTTCCTGTTATGGAAAATTATAATTCTTTAGAAAGAGAATCTAATAATCCGGATTTTCAACGAAATTCGGATTTTCAGCAACCCTGTCAACTCCAAGGGGCAGGTAGTAATTATGATCTAAAAAAGTCCTTGCCACACCCTCCGCATTTTGCAGGGTAATCCGGTACTTTTTTGTATCATAATTATAGGTATATACCAGGCCCTGCATTCTTTTGCCATCAAGCCATTCCTTGGCAATACGCCAGCGGCGAAGATCCCAGTAGCTCTGATTTTCCCAGGTAAGTTCCACCAGCCTTTCATTCTGAATAACAGCTTCCGAAATTTCAGTTTTAGGAGGCATGTTTGCTCTTTGGCGCAACCTGTTCAAGGCTGTTAAAGCTTCGCCATTTTTACCAAGATAAAAAGCAGCTTCAGCCAAGTTCAGGTATGTTTCGCCCAACCTGAAAATAATATAGTCGGTATCGTCATTTATCAAAGGCTCAGGAGATATATTCTCATTGCATCTTTTGCGTACCATTAATCCTGTTCTTTGCCAGTTTCGTGTAATTGCAGCGTACGGCCAACCATCTTCCGCTGTTCCGGATGTATATGTTACACCACCGCGAATGGTATTTTTATGGAACATTACCTTGCCCCCCTGCCACGTACATTCAGGATAAAATACAGTTGCCTTAAAACGCGGGTCGCGGGTTCCGAAAACTTCATCAGGAGTCCATTCTTTTTTACTCTTAGAATAGTTCAATTCATTCCTTGATATTGAATTTCCGGGAGTTCCATCAGCAAATTCAAACTTTTCTACCCAATCGTAATTAACAAGCATTGATGCCCATGTATTTGAAAAGTCATGCGGAGCAGCCCTCATTGTAAAAGCATGAGCCCTGTTTTTACTGTAATCATAAACTTCCGACATGATGACTTCAGTGTTGGCAGCCGATTCGTCAAGAAACAGGTTCTGAAAATTTTCAGCAGGATCGGCTATTTGTTCGTAAAGGGCATGCACCCCGTCATTGATTATTGCTTTTGATGCATCATAACTGATTTGTGCATAATGGCTTACATCGGAAGCAGGAAATCCCAACAACCCGTTAAGTTGTTCTTCTCCGTATTTCGCTATACTTGCTGCATAAAGAGCTGCCCTGCTTTTAAGTGCTATTGCAGCCCATTTGGTTGGGCGCCCCTTGTCTGCATCGGTATATGCAGAAGGAAGAATGCCCGCAATATCATCCATTTCGTCGATGATAAAATCATAAACTTCTTTTTCAGAATTTCTCGGAGCATAAATTTCTTCATCAGGAGCATCTATAGGAAGAGCTTCGGTTACAACAGGAATCCCGCCAAAACGGATTACCATCTGAAAATACATATATGCCCTTAAAAACCGCACTTCTGAAATTCGTTGATCAACCAGTTCCCGGTCGATAGCTGATTCCTGAATTTTCTCAATGAAATAGTTACAATCCCTTATATTCTGATAATTCCAGTAATCCAGTTCGGAATATATTCCTGCCGAGGTGATAACTTCAGTTGATGATTTATATGAAAGGTGATGACCCCCGAATGAACGGCCTTCGCCACCCATGGAAGCAATCATTGCAAATGAAGTTTGTTCGTTATAATTCCCGCGTATTTCAATAAAATCGACCCTGTAATATAAATCAGCAAGGTATGCATCGATTAATGCCGGGTCTTCCCAGACAACGGCATCGGATATAATATCCAAAGGTTCTTTGTCCAGAAAATATTCATTACATCCTGTTAATCCTATCAGTATAAATAATATTATGGATTTTATTTTTTTCATAATTCTAATTTTTAAAAGATTAAAGAGTAATATTAAACCCACATGAAATCGTTTTTACCGGAGGGTAAAATTTCTGATAATCTGTTGCTTCCGGATCTACAGATTTCTTATAAATTCCCAATTTGCTTAATGTAAACAAATTGCTGCCTGCAATAAATACACTAACATTACTGATCCCAACCTTATTCGTCAGGTTTTTAGGAATTGAATAGCTTAAATTAAGGTTCTTCAATCTTAAATAAGTTGCATCCTGAAGCCAGAAATCCGATGCTTTATTGTTATTCGTATTGGTCCCCGTTCCATCGGCCAGAATTGCCGGCAATTTGGCATCCGGGTTAATGTTCACTCCCGGATTTTCCGGATCGGGCTGCCAACGGTATTTGTAATGATACTCATACGGATTGGAATTATTCTGCAACGGCCCCCTTAAAACATCAGAGATCATTGAGTTAAACATAGAAGCGCCCTGGAAAAGTGCAGTCAGGCTAAAGCCTTTATATTCAGCCTGAAGATTTAATCCATAGGTTAAATCAGGAAAGGTGCCGTAGCCGATTTCATCCTGGTCTTTCCAGTCGATAACTTTATCATCATTCAGGTCGATATATTTGATATCGCCCGGGCGGAGAGTTGTATTGCCTGCCTGGTCCTGGTCAATCGGATGGTTATCGATTTCCTCCTGGCTCATAAAGATCCCGTCTGATTTATAACCGATCCAACGGTTTGTATATTTCCCGGTTTTCTGGTAAATACGGATTTCATCCGGATCATCATACGGGCTTTCCGACCACCTTCTGTATTTCTGACGGGCATAACTGACCATTCCCGAAACATTGTAAGAAAAATCGTTGCCAATTTTATTCCGGTGAGTTAGTGTCAGTTCAAAACCCCTGTCATCGGTAGAATTCAGGTTCAGTTCTGGCAACTCCGCACCAAAAGTTGAAGGGAATGATTCAAGAGGCTCTCCGAAAATATTATCAGTGATTCGGAAAAACCAATCGAATTCAACACCCAGTAAACCATTTGATACTGAAGCATCAAATCCAATATTGTAATTGGTCATATCAAGCCAGGTAATATCAGGATTTGGCAAGCCGGTTGATTGTATCAGCCTGTAAACATCGCTTCCGAAAACATAAACACTTGTTGTGGCAGTTAAAATTTCGTACCCTGTCAGGTATTTAAAAGCATCAACATTGTCGTTGCCCGATTTACTGTAAGAAGCCCTCAGTTTAAAATTGTTAAGCCAGGAAGCTTTGTCTTTTATAAATGATTCTTCAGATAATCTCCATCCCACTGAAACACTTGGGAAGAAACCCCACTGAGAATCGGTTGGAAATTTATGGCTGGCGTCGTAACGGAAAGTACCTTCTATCAAATATTTTCCTTTATATGAATAATTACCACGACCCACGTAACTCATGCGCCCGGTTTCAATTGCTCCTCCGTTATTGGTAAGGTTATCGGGTGATCCGGCAAATAAATAAGGAACTTCAACTGATAGAAGATTTATCCTGCCTGCATTCAGGAAAGAATAATCGGTATCAATTCCTTCGGCCAATAATAATCCTTTAACAGAATGATCACCAAATGTTCTTTCATAGTTTAATGAAATAAGAGGATATAATTTTGTATATCTGGAAGTCTTCTCACTCAGTGAATTTGTCCCATTCACACCCCAGGAAGTATATTCGTTGCTGTCGTAATTGTAGCTGAAAACTTCGAATGGTTTATTTTGTGTTTTTGTATATTTTTCGTTTGCAGTATAATTCAATGAAGCATTTGCTTCCAATCCCTTGATGCCAGGTATTTTATAATTTAAGCTTATTCTCCCGAAAAAATACCTCTGGTTGTCATCACTCGAACCTGTCATATCGCCAATGGTCTGAGCCACCGGGCTTCGGGCCAAAAATCCCGAATATGCACCTCCTTTGTCAGGATCGGGCAAGGTTGCAGGATACATAGGTAAAGCTGTTTTTAAACTTATCCATGTTTGTTCAATACTGGTAAAATTTCCACCTGCTGTTTGAGGTGATTTACTTAATTCATTCCGGAAAGATAAATCCAACGAAACTGAAAGCCTTTCAGAAATCTGAGCATCAATGTTTGAGCGTGCGTTATACCTGTTAAAATTAAGGTCGCCCGACCTGAACATACCTGATTGGTTAAGGTAGCCAACTGTCATATAATATTTTACATTATCACTTCCTCCCCTTACTCCAAGGTTGTGCGACTGCATTGGCGACCAATTCCTGAAAGCGGCTTCATACCAGTTTTCATTCGGATAATCCGGGTCGTTACCATCCTTGAATTTCTGAATATCTTCTTCAGAATAAGTATAGGCCAACTGATTGTTAAATTCTCCTTCATGCAATAATTCAGCATATTTCCATGAAGGAACAAATTCAGGAACGGTAGTAGGCTGCTGGAAGGTAAAACTGTTCGAATAGGTTATGGTTGGTTTGCCACTGTTCCCTCTTTTGGTAGTAATGAGGATAACACCGTTGCCGGCACGCGATCCGTAAACCGCAGCTGCAGCGTCCTTTAACACACTTATCGATTCAATTTCATTGGGGTCCATTCGTGACCATGACGATTCTACTCCGTCAACTAAAATAAGCGGTGCATCGTAACCCCTGATACTGATAGTTGAATAATCGTCGCCAGGCACACCCTGGTTTTGTTTAATAAATAAACCCGGTGCTTTTCCGGTCAGAACTTCAGAAACATTGGCAGTAGGAACTTTAACCAGTTCTTCAGACTGAATTGTAGCAACAGAACCTGTTAAATTAACTTTCTTCTGAGTACCATATCCGATAGCTACAACCTCTTCAATACCAATCGCATCGACAACCAAAGCAACATTTATCGAAGTCTGGCTGCCTACCTCAATTTCCTTGGTTATCATACCTATAAATGAAAAAGATAATATATCACTTTCATTAACAGGAGACAGGTCATAAAGTCCATTGGCATTGGTAACCGTTCCATGTGTTGTTCCTTTAACCAAAACAGTAACTCCCGGCAAAGGGACACCTTTTGAATCCGTGACTTTCCCGGTTACACCCTTTTCCTGTGGTGACTCAGGAAATATTTCAGTTTTATCAATTTTTTCAGGACTAAGAATTATCTGCCTGTCGATAATTGAAAAATTAACCTCTTCCCCTTCAAAAAGCTGGTTAAGTATTTCATCAACCGGTTTATCATTCAGGATCACATTTACTTTGCGATTTACGTCAATAAGTTTGTTACTGTACAAAAAATAAAATTCGCTGTTTTTTTCTATTTCCAGTAAAACATCTTTGACTGTGGCGTTTTCCATATTCAGCGATAACCTTGCTGTTTGAGAATAAGAATTAACGGCTAATACCTGGGTTATGGCTAAAAAACACAAGATCAGTGTTAGTTTCATAATTCTAAAAATTTTGTTTAAATCCAGAAGATTTCCCCCTGAACCTAAAATCTTTTCAGTTTTTTCCATAATTTTGTAATGGTTTGAATTAGACAATTTTAAATTTCGAATCGGATTGTTTAACAAATCAAAAACCGATGAAGGGAAGTAGTGGAGTACTTTCCTTCGTTGTTTTTATAAATCAGAATTTATTTCATAAGCAATTTTATTTAGTTACTATTTAGTTTGTTTAACTGGTGTTATTATGTATTTATACCGTGATAGATTATTGACTCCATCCCTTTTTATAGTCTCCATGGTATATTCCAATGGTGCAGCCTGGGTTAAATAATTCAGTACCTGTGGAAGTGTTTCGTACTCAATGGTCATTGTGAAGGGATGATTCAACAACGCACCTGTTGCGTCTCTGAGCTCAATTTCAACATTAAACCAGCGGCTTAACCTTTTTGCCACATCAGAAAGCAGATCATTCCTGAAAATCAACCTCCCGTCTTTCCACGAAGTGAGCTTTTCAACATCAACCTGTTTAACTGTTGAACGACCAGAATCATTAAAAAAACAGAATTCATTTCCCGGATCAAGTTCATAGGATAATCCTGTTTTTTCAATAAAAACTTTTCCTTCTGCAAGTACAACCGAAGTATAATTATCGTCCTGATAGCTGCTTACGTTAAATTTAGTTCCGGTAACTTTAACATTTAAGTCGCCTGACAGGACATAAAAAGGATACAATTTGTCGGAAGTTACTTCAAAATAAGCTTCGCCGGTTAATTTAACCTGCCTGTTCCGCCTGGTATAATCACGGGGATACTGAATTGTGCTACCACCATTCTGCCATACGGTTGTGCTGTCGGGTAAGGTAGTTTTAATTCTTGAGCCCAAAGGAGAATTAACGGTAATCCATGCATCGGTTCCCAAATATGGTGATTGTGTTGAACTGTAATACCAAATACCGGCAATTAGTAACGGAATAAATAAAATGGATGCAATTTTTACAAATGATTTATATAATTTCCGGATACCACGAACTTCCTTTTTCCAATGTCCTTCTTCCAGATTAATGAGGTGGTGGATATGGTTCAGTTCGTCAGTCAGGTCAACATTTTCTTCTACAACTATCTTGTTTTGTCCTTCCCATTTCTCAAAAAGAATTCTCCTTACATTCAGGTCCCGATTTGAATTTTCAAGAATCAAAAATACCTCCTCCAATTCTTCTTTTGTACATTCCCCTTTAATGTATTTTTCAATTAATCCCGAAATATCTGAAGTCTTGCCCATTTAATTTGCTATATAAATTTTAACCAGGTTACGGTCAAATCAAAAAAATCCCCTTTTTCAAGGGGATTTACGACCTTACTAAACTAACTATTCTATGCATAAACTAAATTTAAAAATCTCTGCACACCTTAAGTAATACGTAAAAATGAAATTACCCCCCAAAAAAATGAAAAAAAGGAAGTTGTCTTTTGAACTGTAACAATAAAATTGTTTTCAATTTTTATTAATTATCAGCCAAAAAGTGCTATAAATAAAAGTATTCCCACAATACTCCCACCCAGCTTTGATTTTATTTGTTTCAACGATAAATTAATTTGATTTTCTACCGTTTTTACGGAAATATTCAGTTTTTCTGCAATTTGCTTATGAGATAATCCATCTTCCCTGCTCATTTTATAAATCATCTTTCTTTTTTCAGGTAATTTTTCTACTATTATTTGAATCTTGTTTTCAAGCTGTTTATAATCTGTTGCAGGCACATTTTCTAACTGAATATTTTTAAAATGTTCAGCAAGGTTTTTCTTAAATTCCTGATCTTTAATCCTCAGCCGCATCTGATCAATAATCAGGTTATAAGAAATAGTAAACAAAAATGATTTAAAAGATTTCCTGGAATCAATTGAATTCCGGTTTTTCCAAACCCTGAAAAAGGTTTCCTGAATAATTTCCCTGGAATCCTCCTCGTTCTTCAAAAGTGAAAAGGAAAACCGGTATAGTTTCTGACTGTACTTTTTAAATAATAAATCAAAGGCAAGCACTTCTCCATCCTTCAGCCTTTCAATCAGAACAGTGTCGTTTTCAAAACCTGGTTTGCTCATTAGATTAATTAGTACCTCAAAGTAAAAAAATTACTGAAAGAAAATCAAACTCTCCCCGGTGAAAGGCAGCTAATTTTTATTTCTCTTTCCAAAGACTCCTTGAATTCCTGGTTTTTAATACATTTTCATTCTGCCGTTTTATGCAAAAAAACTGAAATTGTTTTTAACGTGTTATTGATCCAGGATTAACTAACGAAAAAGGCTGAATTCCTTCAGCCTTTGTACCCGGGGCGGGAATCGAACCCGCACGATATTGCTATCACTGGATTTTGAGTCCAGCGCGTCTACCAATTCCGCCACCCGG
>JAFGGF010000464.1 GCA_016930735.1 Prolixibacteraceae bacterium | reverse complement strand
TGATGGTCTCTTAAAAAGGGCGTTTCCTTCCCGTTTACTTTAAGGCTTGATATTTTCAATCCATCATTTAATGTCAAAACCAGCTTCTGAATTTCTGAATTAGTATTGTTTACTAATTGCATAGATGAATTAACTGCAATTTTTTCTCCCTGGTGGTCAAGGGAAATATTAATCGAGGAAATATCAGGTGTTTTTTCTTTTACGTATTTATTATTGAGCTCAATTGCTTCTGCCCGGATGTTTGCAGTATTTTTAAACCGATTTACATGATTGTAAGCAAGGTAAGCTCCCCCGACAATAAAAACAACACTGAAAACAAGCGAAAATATAGTCATACTTTCCGATTGCGGAAGCCTTTTTAAAAGATAAATACTCAGGAAAATAAATCCGACACCAAGTGCAAAATAAATCCCCCTGTGGTTCAGAATCAGATCAAGGTTCCCGAAACCAATAATCCCTGATTTTAGCATAGGGATATTAAATGCCATATAATCAAAAACATAATAGTATTTAGCCTGTAATACAAAAAGTGTAACTCCGATGTATCCCAGAATTAATACGAATGTTATTGCCTGGTTACGTATTAAGCTCATTAACAGGAACGAAAGCCCCATTATAAATAACAGGGTGGGTATACTTATCAAAACAAGGTAAATGGCATATGAAATCCAATCGACATATGTGCCTTCGGCCAAAAGGTTAAAAATCAGCGCCATTGCAACAACGAGTACATTCAATACCAAAAATACCTGAAGGTTACCCCAGGTTTTCCCGATAACATACTCACCATTGGTCATGGCGCGCATATAAATAACTTCTGTTGTATCGAGTTTTTTATCCCGCTTTAAAAAATCGGAAGCCAGGAAAACTGCAATAATAGCCTGGGCAACATTGAGTATTAAAAGGTTAAAATAAGGTATTGCGCTTGGAATGGCTTTTATCACCCAACCTTCGCCTCCGCCACCTTCAATCACCATCCCGAAATTCATCCCGAAAAGGATAAGCATAGAAAGACCGCTGAAAATCCTGAAAAACCAACTTCTCAACAGGGTTTTTCGTTCGTACTTTGCTATCGATAAAATATTATGAAGTGATATCATTGTTTTAAATGTTTTAATTATCAGGCTTTAGTCCATTGATTCAGTTTGTTCTCCATAAAATACACATAGGCGTGTTCAAGGTTTGGTTCAATTTGTTTGCCATAGTAACCATTGATTTCGTCTGCCACAACCTGTACTTCCCAACCTCCTTCACTCGGAATTGTAGAAATTACAGGATATTTTTCATTGATTTCAAGATATTCGGTTTCAGTTGCATTGATCAACCAGACATTGCCTTTTGCTTCTCTAATCAATTCTTCCGGTGAACCGGCAAAAGCCAGTTTCCCCTGGTTCAGCAAAGCCATATTATCGCAGGTACTGGAAATGTCGCCAACAATATGAGTAGAAAGAATAATAATCACATCTTTTGAACTGATTGTCGATAAAAGGTTCCTGAAACGGATTCTTTCCTCCGGGTCCAGCCCTGTGGTTGGCTCATCCACGATAATAATTTTGGGGTCGTTGATCAAAGCCTGAGCAATTCCAAGGCGTCGTTTCATACCGCCTGAGAGTTTATTTGCATTTCTGTCTCTTGCCTCAAACAGCCCCACTTCTTCAAGCATCTGGTCAACAGCGGCCCTGCGAGCTGCACCGTTTTTCATTCCTGCCAGACGGGCTGTATAGTCGAGGAACTCATATGTTTTCAGCTTTGAAAAAAAACTGAAATCCTGAGGCAGATAACCAAGCATTGACCTGATTTCCCTCCTGTTTTTTGCTAAATCATACTCATTCACCGTAACTTTCCCACTGGAAGGTTTCATCAGGGTTACCAGAATCCTCATCAAGGTTGATTTCCCTGCGCCATTAGGCCCAAGTAGGCCAAACATGCCATTCGGAATTTCAAGGTTCAGGTTTTTTAAAGCATAATTGCCGCCCTTATAAATTTTATTAAGGTTTTCGATTTTTATGTGCACTTTTTTAAGTTTTATTCTAAACAACTCCTTTGGACTTACAGGAGTTAAAATAGTTTAATGAATGACTCACAATAAATGGATTTCTGACGCTGCAAATTTGATTCTGCTTACTGAAAAATGTTACAACTGCCCCCATAAACAAATAAAAAAGGGCAGCCTTAAAGGCCACCCTTTGTATAAAAATCCGGTAATATTACTTTATATATGAAAATGCATATAATTCATCATTTCCTTCAAGAACTACCTGATAATTTCCTGCGCGTAGTTTAGATAAATCATAACCTGCATTAATTGCAAACTTTTTCCCTAACTTCGATTGGTAAACCATTTCGCCGTTTTCATAAATTTTCAACGCAATATTTTCTTCGTCAAAATTCAGATAAGAAATTTTCAGGATTTCATTGTCAACCAATACAAACGGATCATACGATACCTTTGAATCACCGACATAAATTTTACCACGATTGATTTCAATGTCCCTTTTTACCCTGGTATCATTTACTTTTACAGACACCTCGTAGTTTCCGTCGTTTAATGCCGAAAAATCATAGATCTTTTTATAATCAGTAATCTTACTTTTCGATTCTTTGTAATAAATCGTATTTCCGGCTTCAGAGTTAATGCTTATTTCAAAATAAGCAGGAGTTGCATTCGATAAGGCAATAATTGCTTTATCTGCTTCAAGTGGAATCACATTCATTTTAGGTTTCTCAACTGCAGATGCAATTGCTGCAAAAGCAACCGCAGTAATAACGATCAAAGTTTTCATTGTTTTCATTGTTTTCATGTCTTTTAATGTTATAATTAGACAGTACAAATTTAGACAATACCTAATTTCCTGTTGTAAAACATATGTTAAGAGTTTGTGAAATCAATTTAAATTTAACAAAATTTTTTCTCTGATAATAATAAAAATTCTTTCAATGTGTTTATAATGAATGCTTTATTGATATTATAGAATAAAATATTTATATGAAAATATCCCATTTACAATGTTAACTTACTTTTAATTCAAATAAAAACCAGCATGTTATAAACAAAAAATAATTATGAGCTATTTTTGCACTTTTTCATTATGACTATTGAAATACTACAACTTCTGGTAGGCGCACGGCAGGCAAAAGGATTAACAGTTATTATTGATGTTTTCAGGGCTTTTTCAACTGCCTGTTATGCCTGTTCAAAGGGAGTCTCTGGGATAATTCCTGTGGGGGATATTGAACTTGCATACAAATTAAAAGAACAAAACAAAGATATTATTCTTGTGGGTGAACGAAACGAACAAAAACCTGCGGGTTTTGACTTCGGAAACTCCCCGTCACATTTATTAAATGCCGATTTAAAAGGTAAAACTATAGTTCATACAACCAGTTCGGGCACACAGGGAATTACAAATGCTAAAAATGCCGATGAAATTATTACCGGAAGTTTTGTTAATGCAGGTGCAATAGTCAAATACATCCGAAAACAAAATCCAAACAATGTTTCGCTGGTTTGTATGGGCTATGCCTGTGAATATCCTACCGAAGAAGATACTTTTTGTGCAGAATTTATAAAAAACGAACTGGAAGGAAAAAACAATGATTTTGAGAAAATGGTTGAAATAATCAGGGAAACTTCCGGAAAACGTTTTTTCGACAAAGAAAAACAAAGCTGGTCACCCGAAAGCGATTTTCACCTGTGCCTTGATCTGAACCGTTTCGATTTTGTTTTAAAAGTTATACAAAAAAATGAAATGAATTATCTTCGGAAAATTTTAATCTGATAATTATGGCAAATTACAATTTCGATGAAATCGTTAGCAGGGAAGGG
This sequence comes from Prolixibacteraceae bacterium, assembly GCA_016930735.1. Taxonomy (GTDB): domain Bacteria; phylum Bacteroidota; class Bacteroidia; order Bacteroidales; family Prolixibacteraceae; genus JABMQB01. The sequence continues at coordinate 18,662 of JAFGGF010000464.1, read as the reverse complement.
ACGAACTCTATTAAGTGGGATGCACGGGAGCATATTTTCGGAAATAAAAATGTTTTACCGCTTTGGGTTGCCGACATGGATTTCAGGACTCCCCCGTTTATTGTTGATGCCATAAAAAAAAGGGCTGAACATGAAATTTACGGGTACACATTTAAAAACGATTCATATTACAATGCAATCATCGGATGGATGAAACGCCGTCATAACTGGGAAATTAAAAAGGGATGGATATCATTCAGCCCCGGAGTTGTTGCCGGTATAACCTATGCCATCGAATCCTTTTCAAAACCCGGCGAAGGAGTTGTTGTTCAGCCCCCGGTATATTTCCCGTTTTTCGACAGTGTAAAAGGTACCGACCGGAAAATGATCGAAAATCCCCTTAAATTAAAAAACGGGCGATATTATTTCGATTTGAAAGACCTGGAAAAGAAGGTTGATTCAAACACAAAAATTTTGTTGCTGTGCAATCCTCAAAATCCGGGTGGCATGGTCTGGTCAAAAAATGAATTAACGGAACTGGCTCAATTCTGCCTCGAAAACAAGATACTGATCCTTTCGGATGAAATCCATTCCGACCTGGCTTTTTCAGGATTTAAACATACGCCGGTTGCATCACTTTCGGAAGAAATTGCAGATAACACCGTAACGTGCATGGCTCCGAGTAAAACTTTCAATATTGCCGGGCTGGCATCATCTATCCTGATAATTCCCGATAAACGCAAATGGCTGAGCTATGAAAGGACCACAGGTGTTGGCCATTTGGGAATGGGCAATATTTTCGGATCTGTAGCAATGGAGGCTGCCTACACTTTTGGCGACGAATGGGTGGATGAAATGGTTCAGTACCTTGAAAAAAATTACCGCTTCCTCGAAAATTTTTTCAAAAAGGAATTACCTGAAGTCCGGGTTATGAAACCGGAAGGGACTTACCTTGTATGGATCGATTTCAGAAATTATGGAATGAAGGACAAAGAACTTTCCGCATTTTTAGCACAGGAAGCAAATGTTGGATTGAATAACGGGGCAAAATTTGGCTCAGGTGGCGATGGCTGGATGCGTATCAATATTGGTTGCCCGCAAAGTATTTTACAGGAAGGATTGGAGAGGATCAAGAATGCATTTAAAAATTTGTAAATCCTTTCAGGTTACTTTATTTCTGACAGAACTGTATTTTTTATATTCTTCCTTTTCAACTATTTCTTTAATTCGTTTTACCGAAAGGTAAATTTCTTCGAAAGTTGTATAAAGTGGGGCAATCCCGAGCCTGATATTATCCGGTTCCCTGAAATCGGGAATCACTTTTAGAGGCGAATTTTCCGGGTTGATCAAAGCCTGGCAAATCCGATAAGCTTCACGATGCTGCAACGAAATATGAGAACCCCGGTCTTCAGGGTTTTCCGGCGATCCGATTTTAAAATCCAGATTCAGTAATTCGTTTTTGATTAGAAATAAAAGGTATTCGCTCTGTTTTTTGCTTTTTTCATTAATGTTTTTTATTCCGGCTTTCAGGATAATATCCAAAGCCGGTTCAATGGCCATCAGGTTTAAAACCGGTGGAGTACCCGTCAGAAATTTAAGGATACCTTTTGCCGGGTTATACTCAAGGTCAAAAGCAAAAGGTTTTGAATCTCCAAACCAGCCTTGTATGGGTGAATCCAGTTTTTCCAGTAAATCTTTTCTGATATACAAAAAAGCCGGTGAACCGGGACCTCCGTTCAGGTATTTGTAGGTACAGCCAACAGCAAGGTCAACATTCCATTTATTTAATTCAATTTCGGTCGCTCCAATCGAATGGCTTAAATCCCACAACACCAGAGCCCCCTTTTTATGTGCAATATCTGTTACTTTTTTAATATCGTATTTAAATGAGCTTTTAAAAGCAACATGTGATAAAACAAATAAGGCTGTTTTTTCTGTTATTAATGATTCCAGATTTTCCAATCCAATAGAAATTCCGTCATTCGATTCAGCCAGGATCAGTTTGTGGTTGTTGCCCAAATTCCCGATTATTCCCTGCAAAATGTATAAATCAGTAGGAAAATTGAACACATCACTGACAATCTCACTGCGTTCTTTTTGTAATTTAAGTGCTGCCATAGCCAGCTTGTACAAATTAACCGAAGTGCTGTCGCTTACAATTACTTCTCCGGGAGAGGCACCTATTATTTGTGCTATTTTATTTCCGGTTTCAAGAGGTTTTGAATACCAGATTTTATTCCAGCTTTCAATGAGGTTTTCGCCCCATTCACTTTTAATTGTTTTTAAAAGTTGTTTTTCAGATTTAAGAGTCAACCTGCCCAGTGAATTTCCATCCAGATAGATTATATTTTTGTCAGCTATAAAAAACTCATTCCTGAATTCTTTCAGTAGGTCATTATGATCCAGGCTTCGGGCAAATTCTATCCCGTTTTTAAAAGAATAGTTCATCCTTCAATTTTAAAATTGTTTTAAAGTTAAAGCATTTAAATCCGAAACTTTTTACAGAAAACATAAAAAATCCCGCAAAGTAATTTTACGGGATTCAGTTTTTATCTTAAATATTTTCAAAACTCCCGGTGAAGCCAGAACTGTAAATTCCTGGATTTAATTCCGGTTCTTCCTTCCTCGCTCAAATTTGTAATATCAATTACAGGTTTCATTATAAATGAATAACTGTATTCTTTTTCAGTCAGCCTGTATTCCGGATGTGTTTGAGCACCCCAGCTGTTATCACCTCCAACACCCATTTGTTTGTAATCGATATTAACGGAAGTCAGGTCGCGTGGTTTTACATCGGTAGTGTGCCGGTTTATCACTTCAATTCCCGGCACCTGCCTGCCGTCGGTGCGTTCGGGCGATTCGAAATCTTCTATAATATTATGATGTGCACTTACCGAAAGCAACTGGCTGCCTTTAAACAGTAATCCGCTCCCCTCATTGTCTGTTATCGCCATCCACCTGACATCTGTTTTATTTCCGTTTTCCTGAGGACGCAAATAAGCCCAGTACTGGTCGGCAACGCTTCCTGAATACAATCCTACAAAAGCACTTGTTTTCCTGTCCCAGTATGATTCCTGCGGACCACGCCCCAGCCATGTCATCCGGTCAAAACTACGTGGCATTTCAAGGTTCATACCCATTTTAAGTATTTCGGGAAGCCCTTCTTTCATTTTAAAATGATTATCTACCTGAACATCGCCCGATCCATAAATTGTATATATTGAAGAATAGTCACCTATTTTTTCTCCTTCTTTATTAACAAGTTCAAATAAAACTGAAATCTGAACTGTGTTCGGAGCATCCTGATTTACAGAAACATCAACTACTTCCCGGTCTTTGCCGGCATCACGCCAGACTTCGTTTTTGCGATACAAACCATTTCCATAATCATTATCGATAGGAGCCCTCCAGAAATTCGGGATTGGACCTGATTTGATCAATTCTTTACCTCCTTTGTTAAAGCTTGCTATGATCCCGTCAATTTTATTAAATACGAAGCTAAAATCATCGCCTTTTACAGTTACCTTCTCATCTGAATCTTCAAAGGCAACAGGTGGAAATTTGGTGGATTCAATTATTACAGGCGATTTATAAACCGGCAGTTCAAACTGTTCTGCTGCCAGCATTGTTCCCTTTTCCAGCAATCCCTTCGAATTTTTAAGCATTGCATTCAGGTTCATAAAATATTCAACACCCGGTTCAGGATCAATATCATAATCAATCTTTACAGCGACCTGTTCTCCTGGTTCAGCTTGAATATTATTCAGAGTTCCCGAAAACAAGACTTCCCCGTCTCCTGTAATATTCCAAGAAAAATTATATTCAGAAAGGTTGGTAAAAGCATATTTATTACGAATAATAATTTCTCCATTCTTAAGGTCTGAAGGAATAAAAGAAATATACTGATATACTTTTTTAACTTCAAGCAACTGAGGTTTTGGCTCCCGGTCGGGATTCACCAACCCATTTAAACAAAAGTTGCCATCGGAAGGAACCGTGTCGGGGCCAAAATCACCACCGTAAGCCCAGAACTTTTCACCATTTTCATCCTCTGTAAGCAATCCCTGATCGACCCAGTCCCAGATAAACCCCCCTTGCAGTGCGTCGTATTTTTCATAAGTGTCCCAATAATCCTGAAGGTTTCCAACGCTGTTTCCCATGGCATGAGCATATTCACATTGTATCAATGGGCGATCAGGATCCGATTTTGCATACCGTTCCAAATATTCGATGGGTGCATACATGGGGCAAAAAATATCAGTATTATAATCAAGCCCGGAACGCTCATATTGAACCGGACGTATTTTATCGACTGATTTCAGGTAATCATAAGTAGCATAAAAATTTACTCCGTTCCCCGCTTCATTCCCCAAAGACCAGATAATTACCGAGGGCTGGTTTTTATCACGTTCAAACATGTTTTTTGTACGATACAGATGAGCTGCCTTCCAGGTAGAATCCTTTGCCAAAGATTCTCTTCCGTACCCCATTCCATGTGATTCAATGTTTGCTTCATCAACAAGGTAAAGCCCGTATTTATTGCACATCTCATACCACAATTCAGGTTCAGGGTAGTGCGAAGTCCTCACCGCATTAATGTTATGCTCCTTCATGGTTTTAATATCTTTCAGGATGGTTTCCTTATCAACCACATGCCCTTTTACATCGTGGTGTTCATGAAGATTGACTCCTTTCAGGTAAACATATTTTCCATTGATTAAAAAATGTCCGTCCTTGACTTCACTTGTCCTGAAACCAACATCCTGCCTGATTAATTCAAGTACATTTCCTCCCTCATCTTTTAAGGTCATTATTAGTTCATAAAGGTTAGGATTTTCAGCTGACCATTGTTTTACAGACGGAATAATTTCAGAAAAAGAAACAGTTGAAATTCCATTTTTTGCATCCACCTTCTCAGAAAAAGATTTTACAGCATCCTCTCCATCCAGTAATTCAGCTTCAATTGAAACTACCGCCTGATTATCCTGAAGGTTACGGATTTCTATATCCAACCCGAAAACTCCATTTGTGTAATTTTCATCCAGCCCTTGTTTGATTTTATAATCCCGGATATGTTGTTTATTTCTGGCCAACAGGTAAACATCGCGGGTAATTCCACTCAGCCTCCAGAAATCCTGGTCTTCGAGGTACGATGCATCACTCCATCTGAAAACTTCAACTGCAAGCGTATTTTTCCCTTTTTTCAAAAGAGGTGAGATATTAAATGTTGCCGGTGTTTTTGAATCTTCGCTGTACCCGACATACTTTTCATTAACCCAGACATTCATTGCTGAACTGACAGCTCCAAAACGCAGGTAAATTTCTTTTCCCTCCCAATCGGAAGGAATTTTAAATGTCCTTTTATATGAACCAACCGGATTATAAAAATCCTGAATAACAGGAGGTTTCTTTTCATGCGGATAATCGACGTTTACATAAATCGGATAGTCAAAACCGTTTACCTCCCAGTTTGAAGGCACTTCCAACTGATCCCAGTCACGGATATCGTAATTATCTTTAAAAAACCAGTAAGGCCTTTCCGAAGGATTATTAGCTAAATGGAATTTCCAGATGCCATTTAATGACTGAACCAAAGAAGAAGCCTGCCAATCTTCTTTTTGAGCATTTTCCTTATTAAGGTAAGGAATAAAATGAGCCCCTGGTTCTTCCTTATTGATTTGAAATACATCCTGTGTCTGCCATGGAGGAGTTGCTTCATCTTTCCATGGAACGTTTTCATATTTGCTGACACATGCCTGGAAAATAAAAGTTACAAGTAATACCGGAATGATTGATTTTTGCATTTTATCTTTTGTTTAGTACATTTAAATTCTCCCACTGGTAGGTACTGGTAGGGCATCCAAATTTCTGATAATTTTTAAAATTTTCCAAAAAACAAGTTATTCTGTATAACATTTATTTATAGTTGAAAAAATAGTTGGTTGTTTTGATAAATGTAATGATTTAGCCTTTTAAAAAAGTTTTTTATTTCTTAAATTTCAGACAATTAATCAACTGATCAGATATGGGTGATGCCTTTGCATATAAATGCCGGAAATGTGGTTATGAAGAATACTTCAACCAGGGGCACGGATTTTTGGTACATCCTCAATCGGTAAAGGAGTATCTTGGATTAAGAACCAAGTTATTTCATTATAAAACACACAATAAAATTGTTCGCCTGGCGAAAGAAAATAAGAACCTGATGATAAAAGCAACATTCCAGATTTATATCTGCCCTAACTGTGAGTTGCTTTACGACAAGGCAGAAGTTAAAGTTTATGATGAGAACAAGACCATCCACCGAAGCCGGTTCAGGTGTTCACATTGTAACAGTAAACTGAAATTAACGAATATACACCGCCTGAGCAGGGCCACCTGCCCGGTTTGCAAAAAGAAAACTTTTCACCGTGACCATGCCCTGCACGAACTTTGGGATTAAACAAACAGGCTGGCAAGCAAAGTAAGAATTAAACCACACAAAGCAATTATTGTTTCCATCACGGTCCAGGACCGGAGCGTTTGCTTTTCATTCATCCCGAAATATTTACCAACCAACCAGAATCCGCTGTCATTTACATGAGATAATATTGTAGCCCCGGAAGCGATAGCAAGAACAACCAGTGCCCTCTGCGGATCATTCAACCCTATTTCTGTTAAAACCGGGGCCATTATGCCTGCTGCAGTGATCATGGCAACAGTGGCTGAACCTTGTGTAATCCTGACAATGGCTGCAAGCAACCATGCAAGCAATATCGGAGGCATTGGCGACCCGGCAATTGATTTAGCAAGAATTTCTCCAATTCCGCTGTCAACAAGGATTTGTTTTAAAACACCACCGGCTCCTGTGATCAGTATTATAATACCTGCCGGTCCGAGAGCCTTTGTGCTGAGGTCAAGAATTTTTTGTTTGGGCATCCCCCTTTTTATACATAAAAAATAAATCGCCAGCAAGGTTGCAATGATTAATGCTGAAAACGGGTGCCCCAGGAATTCAATGATATCGGTTGTCAACGATTCTTTAACAATTTCCTTATCAACCAGGACACCAATAAGTGTATTCATCAGTATCAGCAACATTGGAATTCCGATTAATAAAGCAATCAAACGAAATGATGGTAACTTTTCCCCCTTGTTTTTTGAAGCATCCATTTTTTCAACCAGTTCTATCGGGGGTTGAATGTTTATTTTTCGCGAAATAATTTTTCCCCAAACAGGACCTGCGATAACAGCCACAGGAAAACCAAGAATTATCCCAAATAAAATAACCCAACCAAGTTGTGCATTGATAATATCAGCAACAGCAACCGGCCCGGGTGTAGGTGGAATAAAACTGTGAGTTACTGCAAGTCCGGCCAAAAGGGGGATACCATAATACAGCAACGATTTTTTTGTATCTCTCGATAAAGCATAAATAATCGGGACAAGAATAATAAAACCTACATCGAGAAAAACAGGGATTGCAACAATAAACCCGGTGATAACCATCGCCCATGGTGCCTTATCCTGCCCGAATTTTTTAATTAACGAATGCGCCAGTGATTCAGCACCCCCTGAACTTTCGAGCATTTGTCCGAATATTGCACCTAAACCAACAACAGTCGCAACAAATCCAAGTGTTCCCCCCATACCATTCTGAATGCTTCCGGCTATTTCATTTAATGGCATTCCAGCTAAAATCCCTACGTAAACAGAAGTAAGCAGTAAAGAAATAAATGCACTGATTTTTAGTTTTAAAACCAGAAATAATAAAACAGCTATAGCGGAAACGACAATAAACAGAAGGAAAAGTGTCGACATAAATTTTAGCTTCGGTTTCTGTAAAAATATGTTTTAAATCCTGAATCAGCCAATACTTTTTTTCTTTTTTATTTATCCTGTAGTATTTACCAAACAGAATATTAAGTAACATTTTGCCGTGAATTTACCCGATATCTGTAATTCCTGGGTGATAATCCCAACCGTTTTGAAAAATCCCTGGAAAAATAATAAGGATCAGAATAACCTAACTCAAATGAAATCTGTTTGATTTTCATATTTGTGTAATCCAAATATTCACAGGCCTTTAAAATTTTAAGGTGAGAAAAATAACTTATGGGTGAATATCCTGTCACGTTCCTGAAAACAGTTGTAAAATATGTGGGAGAATATCCTACCTTTTCCGATATCTGTTTCAGGGTGAGTTTTTTATCCAGGTTTTTCCCCAGGTAATCAATAGCATGCCGCACCACCGGATTTGTCTCATAAGCCAGGTCTTCGCTGGTTTTGTGTGCAAAAACGAAAGTTGCTAGTAAATGCCCGAAACAAAAGTTTATATATTCCATGTTTTCATCGTGAAAACCTTTTGAAAGGTTATTGAATATTTCATCGAATAACATTTCGCGGTTGGCAACCATATTATTTACCGAAGGGATCAGATTACGGACAACAGAAAACTCACTGGAAAAATATTCCGCCTTGGCTCCATTAAAACAGGCAATTAATAAAGTTGAATGCCTGTCGATTACCGAATAATATTTAATATCATTATTTTGAGGGATAATAATAAACTGTTCATCGGAAACCGGAATCTGTTCTTTCGAAATTTGGATGATCCCCTGTCCTGATGTACAATAAATAAGCATATTCCTGTCATTCAGAAAACCCGGATTCCAGATGGTTCCCTTTTCAATCCTGATTTCACCAATTTCGGTTAACCACAAATCCATGGTTAATGGATTTCGTTTTTGTTCCTCTAATAAAGGAAGAGGAACAGAAAAATATTTAATTTCCTGAATCATTTTACTTTAGAAAACAGAATATTAAAATAAAGTAATATTTTCCATCTTTTTCAAAAAAAATCCTATTTTTTAAGGAATATTGCGTGGATATTTTTGTTGGAATAATATTTTAATAAACAATCTTATGAGTGAACTATTATCAAAAATTGCCGAGTGTATTGAATTTGGAAAAATTAATAAAGCAGCACCATATCCACCACAAATGAAGGGCCAGGATGGAGCAGATGAATTGACTCGTCAGGCATTGGACGAAGGAATACATGCACAGGACATATTATCCAAATCCCTGATGATAGGGATGGAAAAAGTAGGGATAAAATTCCGCGAGAATAAAGTTTTTGTGCCGCAGGTATTAATGTCGGCAAAAGCAATGAACACTGCTATGGTTCACTTAAAACCGTTTTTCCTGTCGGGCGAAGTAAAACAAAAAGGAAAATTTATAATCGGGACAGTTGAAGGCGACCTGCACGACATAGGCAAAAACCTTGTTTCGATGATGGTTGAAGGAAACGGATGGGAAGTTATCGACCTGGGAACCGATGTTAAAGCTGATCAGTTTGTAGCTGCAGTTAAAGAACACGAAAATGCATTTGTTGGGCTTTCTGCACTTCTTACAACCACAATGGTAAACATGGAGAAAATTACAAAAGCTATAAAAGAGGCTGTCCCCGGCGCAAAGGTTGCTGTTGGTGGGGCCCCTGTTACCAACGATTTTTGCAAAAAAATCGGTGCCGATGCCTATTCTCCCGACCCACAGGGACTGGTTGAATACCTGAATGCACAGGTAGCATAAAGTAGATTTTAGATTATTAGTAGTGAGTTGTGATACTTAAGGTTTTATAAGCAATATTAAAACATTTTCAATTGAATTTGTTTTTATCCGATTGCCAATTCAGATACAAATCTTACTACATTTCACTTATAACTCACTACTAATTACTAACTACTCATTACTCAACTACTAAACAATGAAAGGTCTTGAATTAATTAGAAAAGTATTTGCACTCGAAGAAGTTGAACGTGTTCCATGGGTACCTTTTGTAGGAGTACATGGAGGATATTTAACAGGGATTGATGCCGAAAGTTACCTGAATTCTTCGGAGGCAATTATTCAGGGAGTCAGTAAAGCTGTTGAAGAATACCAACCCGATGGGATCCCCGTTGTTTTCGATCTTCAGGTTGAAGCTGAAATCCTGGGTTGCTTTTTACAATGGGCACCTCATAATCCACCGGCTGTTGTTTCACATCCTCTGTCAGAAGGAACAACACTTGAAGATTTAAAAATCCCGACTGAAAACGACGGCAGGATTCCTTTAATTCTGGAAGCAACCAGGACATTAAGAAAAAAATATCCAGAAACAGCGTTATATGGATTGATTACCGGTCCTTTTACCCTGGCTTTGCATCTTCTTGGAACCGACATTTTTATTAAACTTTATGAAGATCCGGATGAGGTGAATAATGTAATGGAATTCTGCAAAAACGTCGGAATAAAAATGGCGGAACTTTTAATGGATGCCGGATGTGATATCATTGCAGTTGTCGATCCGATGACCAGCCAGATTGATCCTCTTTCATTTGAAACTTTTGTAACACCTTTTGCTTCACAAATTTTTGATTTTATCCGGGAGAAAAAGAAACTGAGCTCTTTTTTTGTTTGCGGCCATGCCCAGCAAAACATTGAAGCCATGTGCAACTGCAACCCCGATAATGTTTCAATTGATGAAAATATCCCATTGGATTATGTAAAAAATATTGCCTTGAAAAAAGGGATCAGTTTCGGAGGGAATATGAAACTTACAGTTGTCCTGTTAATGGGGAATGAAGACGATGTCCGTGAAGAAGCACTAAACTGCCTTGACCTTGGTGGGAAAAAAGGCTTTATCCTGGCTCCCGGGTGCGACCTGCCCATGGAAACTCCTCCCGAAAACATCAAAGCAGTTACCGATCTGGTTAATGATCCATATAAACAGGATGTGGTTCGGACACTGGAAAAACAGGACAGTGTACTGGAAGTATTCAATATGAAAGATTACGGTCAGGCCGATAAAGTTATTGTAGATATTATCACACTTGACTCGGAATCATGTGCACCATGTCAGTATATGGTTGAAGCGGTAAAACGGGTTGCTCCTCAATTTGAAGGCGTGGTTGAATGGCGCGAACATGCCATCAAAAAAATGGAAGCAGTTACTTTTATGTCATCGTTGATGGTGAAAAATATCCCCACCATCTGCATTGATGGAAAAATAGAATTTGTTTCAAAAATCCCTCCGAGGGGAGAATTAATTGCAGCCATTCAGAAAAGGATCAATCAGAAATTAAAACTCCGGATCAAATCAAAAAGAAGTGAAATTCTGATCTTAGGTGAAAAAGAAGAATGCCGTGAATTAAAAAGTGTTATAAACAGGGCCGTTACCGAACTTGGCAAGGATCTGAAAATTAATTATATTTCTGATCCGAACCAGATGGCAACTTTCGGAATTACAAAAGGTCCGGCAGTGGTTACCATTAATTACAAATTAAAATCCGAAGGTACGGTTCCTTCACTTGATGTGGTGAAAGAATGGATTAAAGAATTATAGTTTTAGATAAAATTTTAAATCATTAATTTTGATATTCTTAGCCCCCGGTTTCAATCCGGGGTTTAATGGCAAATAGAGAACCGGGCTTTAGCCCTTTAAAAAATTACGATGGGAAGAATAATCGATTTGGTAAATAAAGGAAAAACGCTGGTTTCTGATGGGGCCTGGGGAACCTTCCTTCAGAAAAAGGGATTGCAGCCAGGTGAATGCCCGGAATTGTGGAATATCACAAAACCCAATGAAGTTTTTGAAATTGCCCGAAGTTATATGGAAGCAGGAGCCGATATGATCGAGACCAACAGCTTTGGAGGAACCCGGTTTAAACTGGAAAAATATGGGTTGGGTGACAGGGTTTTTGAACTGAATAAGGCAGCTGCTGAAATCAGCCGGAAAGCCGCCGGCAATAAATTTGTTCTTGGTTCGGTTGGTCCTACAGGAAAAATCCTGATGATGGGCGATGTAACCGAAGAAGAACTCTACGATGCATTTAAAGAACAATGCCTTGGCTTGGAAGCCGGAGGTGCCGATGCCATTATGATTGAGACAATGACCGATCTGGATGAAGCAAGGTTGGCAATTCAGGCTGCAAAAGAAAATACCAAATGTGAAGTCTTCTGCACCATGACCTTTGAAAAAACTGTGGCTGGCGAATTCCGCTCAATGATGGGAATTTCACCAACTGAAATGGTAAATACATTGATTGATGCAGGAGCAGAACTGCTGGGAGCCAACTGTGGTAACGGGATTGAAAACATGATCGGAATTGTGGAAGAAATACGGAAAGTAAATTCCGACATTCCGGTTCTTGTACACGCAAACGCAGGAATGCCAATATATCAGGACGGTGAAACCGTTTTCCCGGAAACACCCGAAGAAATGGCTTCAAGGGTGAAAGAAATTATGGTTGCCGGAGCTAATATTATAGGTGGCTGTTGCGGTACAACACCTGGTCATATTTGTAAAGTACGGGAGGTCGTGGATTCTGAATAAAATCCCTTTCCATATTATATCCGGCTTTTTAGGAAGCGGGAAGACCACATTCCTTAAAAGGATTTTAGAAAAATATTCAGGGAAAAAACGAATTGGTGTAATCCAGAATGAGTTTGCTCCTGCCAATATTGATGGAGAGGAATTAAAACAGTGGGGCAATGATTTCCATCTGCTTGAAATCAATAACGGTTCAGTATTTTGTGTTTGCCTGCTTGGCAGTTTTACCCGTTCGCTTGAAAAATTTATCGATGAAGTTCAACCTGAAATCATTGTAATGGAAGCATCCGGTTTGTCGGATACAACCTCTGTGTCAGAAGTTTTGTCAGTCGGAAATATCGGTGAGAAAATATACCTGGCATCTAACTGGTGTGTTGTCGATGCGCTTAATTTTAATAAAACCGGGTTGATGAAACAACGGGTTTCACACCAGCTCCGAATGGCAGATTTTGTAATAGTGAATAAAACAGACCTGATCAAAGAAAATACAGATTCAATTTACGTAGAAATAAAAAAAATCAATCCTTTTGCCAAAATATATTCATCGGAATATTGTAATGTTGATTTTGAAGAGGGAACCCATCCTTTTAATAAATTTTACCTCAGCAGGGTTGAATCACTTGACCGGCCTGAAGTTAAATCAATGGTAATCAAATCTTCCCGGAAAATCAGTCCTTCTTCATTTCAAAACTTTATTGAAGAATGGGCAAAAAAAGCCTACCGGATAAAAGGCTTTGTGAACCTTGATTCAGGTGAAACAATGGCTGTTCAAAGTATTTTGGGAGAGTACATTTTAAAACCTGTGGGGCAATTTTATCATTCTACTGAATTGATTGCAATTACAACAGAATTTACATTAAAGGAATGGCACCAGTCGTTTAAAGAATTTTCAAACAGATAAATGATAAAACTCCTGATTAATTTGGAAAAATTAAACTATTTTGATTGCCTGATCTTGTGATCAGATTAACTGAACTATTCTGGAAAGAATCTAAATTAGTATTTTTGACATCGGATTTTTAAAAGAAAATGAATCAAAAAACTACATTTGTTTGCATAAATATGTAATTATATCAATAGATAAATATTCAGTCTTATGAGCAAATTTCTGACCGCGTCGATTGGTAAAAAATTCATCATGAGCATTACAGGTATATTCCTGATGATGTTTATCCTGGTGCATTTGACAATAAATCTTTTATTGATCTTTGATGATACCGGAGAACTGTTTAACAAGGGTGCCCATTTTATGGCTACCAACCCGGTTATCAAAATTGTGGAGCCATTACTTGGCCTTGGTTTTATGATACATATCCTTTGGTCGTTTGTAATTTCATACCAAAACTGGAGGGCACGACCAATCAGGTATGCAAAAAGCAACCCTGGCGAGTCGAGTACCTGGGCATCACGCAATATGTTGATATTGGGAGCACTGGTCCTTGTGTTCTTAGTCACACACATAATAAATTTCTTCTGGATAATAAAATTTGCCCCGGATTCAATGGAATCCATTAATGGCACAAATATGGAAAATACCTATAAACTGGTTTCTGAATTGTTTATTGAAAGTATCCCTTACTGTATTGTTTATATTATTGGGGCTATTCTTCTCGGGCTGCATCTGACACATGGATTCTGGTCGGCCTTCCAAACTCTTGGATTAAATAATAAAAACTGGATGAAACGACTGGAGTGGATAGCTAAAATCTATGCTGTTATTGTTGCAGTTGGATTTTCAGTAATACCGTTGTATTTCATGTTGGTAAAATAAAAGGACGAAGACTATGAGCAATTTAAATTCTAAAATACCTGAAGGGCCGTTGGCAGAGAAATGGTCGAGACACAAGTCAGCGATAAAAGTTGTAAGCCCTGCCAACAAGCGTAAACTTGAAGTAATTGTAGTAGGGACCGGATTAGGAGGTGCTTCCGCAGCAGCTTCTCTTGCAGAGTTGGGATACAATGTAAAAGCATTCTGTTATCAGGACAGCCCGCGGCGTGCACACTCCATTGCAGCACAGGGAGGGATCAATGCTGCAAAAAACTATCAGAATGATAATGATTCGGTTTTCCGATTATTCTATGATACTATCAAAGGTGGTGATTACCGCGCCCGTGAAGCAAATGTTTACCGGTTGGCTGAAGTTTCTCCGAATATTATTGATCAGTGTGTAGCGCAGGGTGTGCCTTTTGGCCGTGAATATGGTGGTACGCTTGCAAACCGCTCTTTTGGTGGCGTATTAGTCAGTCGTACTTTTTATGCCCGTGGCCAAACCGGACAACAATTACTTATTGGAGCTTACCAGGCTATGAACCGGCAGATTGCCAAAGGGGCAGTTGAAATTTACAGCCGCCACGAAATGCTTGATGTGGTGATTATTGACGGGAAAGCCCGCGGTATTATCGCACGCGACCTGATAACAGGTGAAATCAAACGTTTTGGCGCTCATGCCGTGGTAGTTGCAACCGGAGGTTATGGTAATGTTTTCTTCCTTTCTACCAATGCCATGGGAAGCAATGGATCGGCAGCATGGCAATGTTACAAAAAAGGCGCTTTTATGGCTAACCCCTGTTATGTTCAGATCCACCCAACCTGTATCCCGGTTCACGGTGACCAGCAGTCAAAATTAACTTTAATGTCAGAATCATTACGTAACGATGGCCGTGTTTGGGTTCCAAAGAAAAAAGAGGATGCTGAAAAATTACAGAGAGGTGAAATCAAGGCAAATGACATTCCTGACGAAGACCGTGATTTCTACCTGGAAAGAAGGTATCCTTCATATGGAAACCTGGTGCCTCGCGATGTTGCATCGCGTGCAGCAAAAGAACGTTGCGATGCCGGCTACGGTGTAAATTCCGAAGGGAAGGCGGTTTTTCTCGATTTTAAATATTCGATCGAAAGATTAGGAAAAGATGTAATTGAAGCCCGCTATGGCAACCTTTTCCAGATGTATGAAAAAATAACTGACGTTGATCCTTATAAAGAGCCTATGATGATCTATCCGGCCATCCACTATTCGATGGGGGGAACCTGGGTCGACTATAACCTGATGACAACTGTAAAAGGTTTGTATTCAATCGGTGAGGCTAACTTCTCTGACCACGGAGCGAACCGCCTGGGAGCCTCAGCATTAATGCAGGGCCTTGCCGATGGATACTTCATCCTTCCTTATACAATCGGTGATTATCTTGCCGATGAAATTATGACTCCTAAGACTGATACCTCAGCCCCGGAATTTAAAGAAGCTGAAAAATCGGTAAAAGAAAGGATTGAAAAACTTTACAATATCAAAGGATCAAAAACAGTAGATTATTTCCACAAAAAACTTGGTCAGATTATGTGGGATCATGTTGGGATGTCGAGAAATGCTGAAGGTTTGAAAGAAGCCATCAAAATGATCCGTAAACTACGGGAAGATTTCTGGAAAGATGTGAAAGTGCCGGGTGAAATGGATAACCTGAATCCTGAACTTGAAAAAGCAGGCCGTGTTGCCGATTTTTTTGATATCGGAGAATTAATGGCTATGGATGCACTCGACAGGAATGAATCATGTGGTGGCCATTTCCGTGAAGAATCGGCAACCGATGAAGGTGAAGCCAAACGTAACGACGAAAAATTTACTTACGTTTCGTGTTGGGAATACCAGGGTGAGGGCAAAGAACCAAAACTTAATAAGGAGGAACTGGTATTTGAGAATGTGAAGCTCACTCAGCGTTCATATAAATAATCAGAATAAAGAATAAAGATTCAGGACATAAGAATCAGGACAGATTAATACTGCCATGTTTCTTAAAATCTAAAAAGTCTAACAATCTAAAATCTAAAAAAATGGCTGATAAAATTTTAAAAAAACTCAATATAAAAGTATGGAGGCAGAACAGGGCCTCCGAAAAAGGGAAATTTGAAACCTACACTATAGAGAATATTTCTACCGGGTCATCATTTCTGGAGATGCTCGATATTCTGAATAACGACCTGATTGAAAAAGGGATCGATCCAATTGCTTTTGACCACGATTGCCGTGAAGGAATTTGCGGAACCTGCAGCCTGTACATCAACGGCCGACCGCATGGACCTGACACTGAAATTACTACCTGCCAGTTACATATGCGCAAATTCAAAGAGGGTGAAACTATTGTGATTGAACCCTGGCGGGCTAAAGCTTTTCCGGTTGTTAAAGATTTGGTTGTTAACCGCACTGCATTTGACAAAATCCTTCAGGCAGGAGGTTTTATTTCAGTTAATACCGGTGGTGTACCCGACGGGAATGCTATTCCGGTGGGTTATGACGATGCTGAAGAGGCCATGGATGCTGCTGCCTGCATCGGATGCGGAGCCTGTGTTGCAGCCTGTAAAAACTCATCTGCCATGTTGTTTGTTGCGGCAAAGGTTTCACACCTCGCTAAACTGCCACAGGGAAAGGTTGAAGCCAAACGCCGTGCCCGTAATATGATAGCCAAAATGGATGAGCTCGGATTTGGCGGATGTACCAATACCGGTGCCTGTGAAGTGGAATGCCCTAAAAGTATTTCAATTTCTAATATCTCCCGACTGAACAGGGAGTATTTGGTGGCAAGGTTTTCAGAATAATAAACAAATATGAAAAATATGAAAGCCCTTCCATTTTTTTGGAAGGGCTTTTTCTATGTATAAAATTCAATAAACCAATTCAATACAGAAATTTCTACTTTTTAATTATCTGATAATTATAATATTTTCCTTCCTGAGTAATATTGAGATGATAAATCCCTGAAGCAAACCCGGCAAGGTCAATTTCAAATGAACTTCCATTCGCCAAACCAGTAAAAATTACTTTTCCTGAATTGTCAATTATTCTGACCTGTGCTTCAGACAATGGATTCAATCCATTTATAACCACTTTCCCGGATGTCGGATTCGGATACACTTTCAGATTTTTAAATGTTTCCGGGTCGTTTGTCGATGTACTTACAGCATAAAGTGGTTCCGACAAATCGGATACACATCCTTTATCGTTTGTTACAGCTACCTGGTAATTCCCTGAAACATCAATTATTAATTTACGGGAATCAGCCCCTTCAATAAGCATTTCATCCAAATACCAGAAATAGCCGGCAGCAAGGGTTGATGTCAGCGTGTCGGCATCCTGAACAATATAAGGTTGCGAGGGTTTCGGATTTACAACAAGGAGTGTTGTTACTGTCGAGTCACAACCCTGGAAGGAGGTCAGACCTCTCGTGTAAATTCCGGTTGTGGTCCAGCCCTGGTAGCTTTCTCCTTCACAAATATAAACGTCCTCGGTTGTTCTTATTTCAGCCAGAACCGTTAGATGAATATTTACAGTACTATCGCACCCTTCTGCTGAAACCAAATCCAATGTATAATTTCCCGAGGTAGTCCATCCATTATAATCTTCGCCATTACAAACTGTAATATTTATACTGGTTGTGTATGTTTCGTTAACAGTTAATACAGTGGTTATAATGCTATCGCATCCGGAAACGGATTCATAAGTTTCAGTATAAGTCCCTGATTCCATCCATCCGCTATACGAATCGCCTTCACATATCGAAATATAATCGGTTGAATTAAATACCGGACGCACAAAAAGGTAAGTTGTTACAACAGAATCACAACCATTTTCTGTGGTAAGTTCTCTGGTATATTTCCCGTTTACAGTCCATCCGTTGTAAGATTCACCTTCGCAAATATAAATTTCTTCGGTGTATTCAATAGTCGGCAGTATTGTTAAAACAGTTGTGATTATACTGTCGCAACCACTCTGTGCCTGCAAAGTACGCTGATATTCACCTGATTCATCCCAGCCGTTATAATCATTTCCATGACAAATTTCAACGTATTCGGTTACCTCATAAGCATCGCCAACAAAAAGGTTGGTTATTACAATACTGTCGCAACCATTTACCGAAACCAGGGAACGCGTATATTGACCGGCTTCAGTCCAGCCATTGTAAGTTCCACCTTCACAAATAGTTATATCCTCAGTAATATTATAAACAGGATTTACAGTAAGTATGGTTATTACGGTACTGTCGCAGCCATTTTTTGCCTGAAGAATACGCTGGTATTCACCTGATTCAGTCCATCCTTTGTAGCTGTCACCTTCACAAATATCAATATTTTCAGTTGTTTCAATTATATTCCGGACAACCAGATTCGTTATAACAGTGCTGTCACAACCGTTTACTGAACTTAAAGTCCGGGTATATTGCCCGGTTTCATCCCAGCTCAAGTAAGTTTCTCCATAACAAATGGTTATATTTTCAGTAATATTATAAACCGGATTTACAGTTAGAATTGTTGTAATAATACTATCGCAGCCGTTTACTGCCT
>JAFGGF010000097.1 GCA_016930735.1 Prolixibacteraceae bacterium | reverse complement strand
GGTTGTACTGATGTACCTCTGTAAAAGCATCAACATTCGACATTTCAGCTTTAAGCCAATAATGGCTTAACCCTGAGTTGCCACTGTATTCGACCAATGGCCCGGCAGTTACCTCGGTAATGTGAAGGATTTTTTTAATTTCAGGATACGTGGTTGAAATATATTCGATGGTTTGTTTGTATGGCCCGTATGAAAAATTAAAATTGGACACTGAAATACGCACACCCAACAACAGTATAACGGTTATTAAAATCATTATAAGCCATTTCAGCTTCATCCGGATAAAAAGGATTGTAGGTGCAACAACAAGCATGGTAACGATTGCCATAACATACCTTGTCGATAAAATGGGTTGTGAAAACAGGGAAATTACCGTAACAACAAACAGTGTCCCCAAAAAAACAGTCAGCGACAGCCACAGAAGCAAACGATAATCAGTCAACGATTTTGTAAAACTTATAAAGATGGTAATTACAATAAGGCTGTACATTAAAACAGTTAATACTGTGGAATAATTGCTTGTCCAGAATTGTTCGGTGAATGGAATCGTAATACAGGAAAAAATGGCGCTGAGGCTGACTTCAGGAGCCCAGAAAGCGTGTTGCACTTTTTTTATCTGCACAATAAATATAAAGATCCATGGCAGAAAAAGGACGGCAGCCAGAAGCATGGAAATTAAATGAGGAAGCCACTTTTTATTTTTAGTCAGAATGAGGAATATAAAAACAAATACATTTGCCACAAATGCGGCAGCCATACTGTAATAGTGGATATAAACGGCAATCACGGTGAAAATAAAAAGAAAGGCCAAGTCGCGGTTTTTCCCCGATTTCATGAATAAGTAGGCATAAATAAATACACCGGTTACTGAAAATGCAGCCCAGGTGTACATCCGGGCCTGGTGTGAGTAAGCTGCCAGCATGGGAACCGAAATCAGCATCAGGCAAAAAAACAGGGCTCCTTGTTTGCCAAAAATACGCCTGCCGGCAAAATACCCAAGCAGAATTGTTGACAACACTCCCAGAACTGAAAATATCCGTAATGTTATTACATTTATGCCGAACAAAGAAGTGAAAAATCTCAATCCCAGATAATACAACGGCGGGTGTAAATCGTTTTTAAATCCGGCAAAAAAGTCAGGCAGGGAACCGTCCAGCATCGACTTTGTGTAAATTTCATCGCTCCATAAATCACTGAATCCAAGCCTGAACAGGTAGAAAACAGTGGCAATAACAAAAACCAGTAAGAATATTATCGGTTTGTTTCCTGTTGGCTTTTTAAGAGTATTCTTCATAATGTTTAGTTGAAAAAGTGAAGACTTTTTTTGCCTTTTTTTAACTGATCACTGATCACTGTTTACTGATTACTTTTCACTGCTCACAATATCCAGCAACTAATATTAATAATTAATAACCAATAATTAATAATCAATAATCAATATACCCGTCTGAACGCATCATCCGGGCAGGCAATATCTAAATTCAAATAATCAATAATCATTAATCAATTATAAATTATTTATTTGCTTACTAGTTGACGGCCAAAGGGGGCAAGTGCCAGAGATGCCATTTTAAAATGTTGTTTCCCCCAGGGGATGCCTAAAATGGTAATGGTTAATACAAACCCGAAAAACAGGTGGGTCAGCATGATCCAAAAACCCCCGATGATCAGCCAGATAATGTTCATGATCGTTGACAGACAGCCCGGGGCATAGTTCATATAAGTGATTTTCTGCCCGAACGGCCACAGGGCAAGGATGCCAAGTTTGATAGCCTGCAGTCCGAACGGAATGCCAATGATGGTTAAACACAACAGAAGTCCGGCCATAATGTACTCAACAAAAATGGCAAAACCACCAAAAATCAGCCAGATAAGGTTTCCTAGTATTTTCATGAAGATTGTCAAATAATTTGTCATGGTGAGCCTGTCGAACCATGATATTCCATAAAATCACCCTTCGACAGGCTCAGGGTGACAAAATAAATTTATTCCTGTCCCGGATAAATTGCCCCGGTTTTTAATTCATTGATAAAACCGGCTTTCATCCAGTAAATATTTGAATTCCCGTTTTCGGGTTCGTTATGCATTTCCTTTAAAACGTTAAAGGTAAGTTCTTTTTTAGATTCGGGGAAGGTTTTCGACGTCATAAAAAAGAAATATTTTCCATCGGGAGAAAAACCTGCCGAATATTCGAGCCTGCTTGCAGAGTTGACCTGTTCACCAAGACTGATCAGGTTGCTCCAGCCTTTTTCCGGGTCGTTGAATGATACATAATAATCGGTTGCACCTTTTGAGTCGGGCAGCCCGAAAACCGGCACAGTAATAAAACTTTCGTCTTTTGCAATGGTTGCATTGTACCTGGCCAGCCCACCGTTTACCTGAGCAGGGAGTTTTTCAGCTTTTGAATATTTCCCGTTTACCCATTCCGCCCGGAAAATAAATTCACGGCCTTCTTCCCGTGTAAAATATAAATTCCCGTTTTCAGCAACCGAAGGGTAAAATTCAGAGCCTTTCGAATTTATTATTGTATCAAGAGGGGAAGGTTCTCCCCACAAGCCGTTTTCGCGTTCTGCAACCCAGATATCGGTGAGGAACTGATTTTCCGGAGTAAAATCGGTGCCTTTGTTGGTCACAAAAAACAGTTTTGAACCATCGGGAGAAATAAAAGGTTCGATATAGATGTAGTTCGGATCGGTAGCAAAATCAAGCACTTCAGGGTTTGTCCAGCCTTTTTCGGTTTCTTTACAGTACAGGATGGTTGAATAGGAAGAATTTCCAATGTTAACACAAAAATAAATCTCTTTTCCATCGGGAGTAAAAGTAATGTCGCGTGTTGGCATCCCTGTGTT
>JAFGGF010000463.1 GCA_016930735.1 Prolixibacteraceae bacterium | reverse complement strand
GGGGAGATACCGAAGCGGTCAAACGGGGCAGACTGTAAATCTGTTGGCAAAGCCTTCGTAGGTTCGAATCCTGCTCTCCCCACAACCTAAAGCCTTTCATCTTTAATGAGGGGCTTTGTTTTTTTGTTATTATTAAACTTTGTCTTGCCGGTTTTTCCTAAATTGCATATGCAAATTGACCATTATTCAGAGTATTTCAGGAATTGTTAAAATACTTCAGTTTTCATATTGTGAAAGCATATTTAAAAGAAATTTAATAATCTTAAAACACGAAAAATGGATTCCAGTATTTCCGACAAATTCGAATTTCTCCTTGGCGACTGGAAACTCGAATACTATATTCCTAAAAGCCAGTTCAGCGATGCCTGTACAGAAATTGGGCAGGGGACATTTAAAATGATATTAAACGACCGGTATGTACAATTCGAATACACAACAGAATCGGGTGGGGCAGCAAAAGGCATTTTTGCCTGGGATGATAAAATAAATGCATTCCGATACTGGTGGTTCGAAAATTCCGGTAATTTTTCTATTGCCACCTGCAATTTTATTAATGAAACAACACTGGCTATGAACTGGCACGAAACTTTACTGGTACAGACTTTTACAAAGGAGACAGATGAAAGAGTTGTTCTGAAAATGCAATACCCTGATGGTAACTCCGGCTATGAACTTGTTATGAAAGTTAACATGCACAGAATATAGAGAGGCAAAAAAAATCCCTGCCAACCGGCAGGGATAATTTTTAATCTAGTAATTTCTTTATCAGGCTAATTTTTTCTGAATCCCGTCAACAATTCCATACTCAATTGATTCTTTTGCCGACATCCAGTAATCACGATTAATGTCTTCTTTTACTTTTTCAAGTGGCTGTCCACAGTTTTCTGCCAGCAATTCAGATCCCAGGTTTTTTAATTTGATGATCTCATTCATCTGAATTTCGATATCGGAAGCCACCCCTCCTGCACCTCCACTGGGTTGGTGGATCATTACACGGGCATGGGGCAATACAAAACGCCTGCCTTTTTCACCCGCAGAAAGTAAAATAGCTCCCATGGAAGCAGCCAGGCCGGAACAAACAGTTGAAACCGGGCTTGAAATATTTTTCATAGTGTCGTAAATCGAAAAACCTGAAGTTACATATCCACCCGGACTGTTTATGATCAACTGGATTTCTTCCCCCGGAGCCAGCATTTCGAGGTACAGAAGCCTTTCAACCACGTGTTTTGCCGATTTATCATCGACCTGACCCCAAAGGAATATTTTTCTTTCACTTAGTATTTTTGAATCAATAATATCCTGTATCTTTTCTTTGTTTCCCATTTTATCTGTGTTTTAAATTTCAAATTCTAAAAATACAAAACTACTTCAAATAAACTATATTATTCAGGCTGATGGAATTTTTTATACCATTCGACAAAATTAGCGACACCCTCCTGAACCGGAGTATTAGGGCGGTAACCAATTTCTTCGGTCAGGCTGCTGACATCGGCAAAGGTTTTTAATACATCGCCCGGCTGGATAGGTAAATATATCTTTTCTGCCTTTTTATTTAAAGCTTTTTCAATTGCTTCTATAAAATGCTGGAGTTTAACCGGATTTGAATTACCAATATTGTATATTTTATAAGGAGTTTCCTCGTATTTCGGAGGATTGTCAATTACCCTTTCCAACCCTTTGATAATGTCGTCGATATAAGTAAAATCACGGTACATTTCACCATTATTGAATACCTTAATAGGCTGACCTTCAGTAATGGCTTTTGTAAAAAGGTAATACGCCATATCGGGTCGACCCCAGGGACCATAAACCGTAAAAAAACGGAGCCCGGTTGTTGGCAGGTTGTACAAATGGCTGTATGTGTGGGCCATAAGTTCGTTGCTCTTTTTTGTAGCAGCATAAAGGCTGATTGGATTATCCACCTTATCATCGGTTGAAAGTGGCATTTTATCGCTGTCGCCATAAACACTCGACGAACTTGCATAAACCAGGTGCTTAATTTTATTTTGCCTGCAGGCTTCCAGAATATGAATAAAACCTACAATATTGCTGTCGATATAAGCAAACGGATTTTCGATGCTGTATCTTACACCTGCCTGGGCAGCCAGGTTGCACACCTTATCGAATTTCTCACGGTTAAAAATTTCAAAGACCTTTTCATGGTCTTCAAGGTTTACCCTGGAAAATTTATAATTAGGGTAAATTTTACTTTGTATTGCCTCTCCCCAGTTCTCTGCATCGGAAGAGATACCGGTTTCGTTCAGCCTTGCATATTTCAGTCGTGTGTCGTAATATCCGTTAATATTATCAATGCCAACAACTTCATGCCCCTTTTCTGCAAGTTTTTTTGCCAGATGGAATCCGATAAATCCTGCAGCACCTGTAACCAGTATTTTTTCCTTTTTTGCCATTAACTGATCGAATTTCTCCCAAAGTTAAATTAGTTAACCGGAAATGCTTTCTTTTTTGCAAGATATTCCAATACCACTTCAGAATTGATCCCGTTATTTTCAGGAGTAAAGGTAAAATCAGCAGATTCAGGTACTTCAAATTTTACATCAACTCCCGGAAGGAATTCTACCAGCCCTTCTTCTGCCTTTTTATATAAACCGGGTTTGTTCTTTTTACAGAATTCAATATCGGCATTCATATATATCAAATGGAAATTATCTTCTCCGATAATTTCTTTCACCTGGTTCCTTATCGATTCATCAGGGGAAATAAAGGAACATATGGTAATAATGCCCTGCTGATTTAATAAACGGCATACATGGGCAACACGCCTCAGATTTTCAGCCCTGTCGGTCGGAGAAAAATCGAGTTCACGGCTGAGTCCAGGCCTGACTGAACTTCCATCAAGTAAAACTGCTGTTGCCCCGTTTTCGAATAACTTTCTTTCAAGAATAAATGCCAGTTCATTTTTGCCCGAACCGTGTAAGCCGGTAATCCAAACAGTTGCTCCTTTCTGGTTGTATTTTTTAATACGTTCCTCTTTTGTAATTAAAGCCTGTCCGCGAGCAATTTTCTCTTTATCCATATCGGTGATCCTCGAAGGCAGGTCTTTGCTGTCCAATTTGTCGATTATCATCCCAACTGCACATGTATTATGTGTTACCGGGTCAATAAGTATGAATGAACCTGTTTCTTTATTCTTTTTATACGGATCGAAGAACAGAGGCTTGGTTGTGGTTATTACAACACGCCCGATCTCATTCAGTGAAAAATGGCTGATTTCTGATTTTTGTAAGGTATTCACATCAATACGATGCCTGATTTTGTCGATCCGGGCTTTTGTTGTATTGGTTGTTTGTTTAATAAAAAACTGTGTACTGATATCCATCGGCTTTTCATCCATCCAGACAAGCATTGCCTCAAAATGCCTTTCAATGCGTGGCATATTATCCGGGTGAACCAGCATATCACCCCTGGAAATATCTATTTCATCTTCCAGTGTAACAGTTATCGATTGCGGAGGGAAAGCATATTCCAACTCTCCGTCGAAAGTAACAATAGATTTAACTTTTGATTTTTTAAGTGAAGGTAAAACAACCACTTCATCATTTTTCCGGATAATTCCTGATGCCATGTGCGATGAAAATCCCCTGAAGTCTCTGTCGGGACGCAAAACATATTGTACTGGGAAACGCATATCACTGAAATTGCGGTCGCTTCCAATGTGCACATTTTCGAGGAATTCAAGCATGCAAGGACCATGGTACCAATCCATTTTTTCAGAATGATCAACAACATTGTCGCCCTTTAATGCCGAAAGTGGAATAAAATTTACATCCGGTATATCAAGTTGAGTTATAAAATTTTTATAATCGAGGCATATATTTTCAAATATTTCCTGCTGGTAATCAACCAGATCCATTTTATTTACAGCCAGCATAACATGCTTAATCCCCAGTAATGAAACCAGGAAGGTATGACGTTTGGTTTGAGTGATTACACCATTGGTAGCATCAACCAGGATGATGGCAAGGTTGGCCGTTGACCCACCTGTGATCATATTTCGTGTATATTGTTCATGACCGGGTGTGTCGGCAATTATAAACTTCCGCTTAGCTGTTGAAAAATACCGGTATGCCACGTCTATGGTAATACCCTGTTCACGTTCTGCTTTTAAACCATCCAGTAAAAGGGCATAGTCGATTTCTTCGCCTGCATGGCCAACCCGTTTGCTGTCACGCTCGAGTGCGGTCAGTTGGTCTTCGTATAACTTTTTGCTGTCGAAGAGCAGCCTTCCGATAAGAGTAGATTTCCCATCATCAACAGAACCCGCTGTTAAAAGGCGTAATAAATCTTTTTTCTGATCCTGATCTAAAAACTCACGGATATTTAAATTATGTGTTGTCATATTGTTAAAGTTGTCATTGTTATCAAGTTATCAAGTTATCAGGTTGTCATTGTTGTCGATTTATTTTACAATGATTTTTTTCAGATACCTGAAAATCAAGGTAACTTGTTTCATGTTTTCCAGTTATTTTCTACATAATTAATAAAATTATATATTTTAAT
>JAFGGF010000462.1 GCA_016930735.1 Prolixibacteraceae bacterium | reverse complement strand
GCGTTGCATACCATAGCCCTGTTTTAACATTGCAGGTTTGGTAGTGGCAAATTCACGGGCAATTCGTGCAATTGTTGAGGCAGGTACCGCTGTTATTGATGCAGCCCATTCGGGAGTTTTGGGGATCCCGTCCTTTGTTCCCAGAATATAGTCAGTATAACTTTCCTCGTTTTCACAACCTTCAGGCATCTGGGTGTTATCGAATCCGATACAATATCGTTGAATAAACTCTTTATCATGCAGATTTTCAGTAATGATAACATAAGCCATAGCACTCATCAAAGCAGCATCGGTACCAGGGCGGATAGGTATCCATTCATCAGCCAGCGCCACTGCACTCATTGACATTCTGGGATCGATACAAACCACTTTGGCTCCCCGTTTTCTAGCTTCTTTAATATAAAAATCACTATTGGTACCTTCCCGCATTTCTGCCGGGTTCCAGCTCCACATGATAATGTATTTAGAATTAAGCCAGTCCTGTCGTTGATTTCCTGTTATTTCAGTACCATAGATATAAGGGGTAGCTGCCTGAATACAGGCTGTACTGTAGCTGTTGTAATACCCCAGGCTTCCGCCAACCAGGTTTAACAGGCGTTGTGCAGTCTGACGTCCGCTCACCTGATTATAACTTCCTGTTCCGTATGGCACCAGTAAGGCATGATTGCCGTATTTTTCCCTGATCCTGTTTATTTCTGAAGCCATCAAATCGGTAGCTTCATCCCACGAAATTTTTTCAAATTTACCTTCGCCTCTTTTCCCAATCCGTTTTAATGGATATTTTAACCTGTCCGGGTGATCCTGACGTTTTCTGTATGCCCTGCCACGAATACAGGCACGCAATTGCGGATTTTCCACCAGGTCGGGGCGGTCGTCTGTTTCAATGCGGGTAATTTTATTATCCTTTACATAAACTTTAAGAAGGCAACGCCCGCCGCAATTGTGAGCAGGGCAGCCGGTGCGGAACATCGTTCCCAGTTCTTTCCTTGCAATTACAATTTCCCGTTCTTCCTGTGGAAGACAGGAAAGAAGGTTGCCCATGCTTAAAACTGAAACGCCTGCAATACTGCTTTTTTTCAAAAAGCTTCGCCGGTTTATTCCTTTATTTTCAGATGCTGCCATTTTCTTTGATGGCGATAAAAATACAAATTAGAAAGTCATACGATACTAACTTTTTTATCATAGTTGTAATTTAAAATGAGTTTAGATTTCAGAGAAATGCGATTTCCAACCGTGTTAAGAAAACGGTGATTAAAAATCGCATCCCACAAAAAAAATCCGCGAATTTAATTTGCGGATTCCAATGATTTAAGAATTCCCAGAATTAAAACTCCGGTAAGGACAACAAATAATACAATAAAAGCTACTGTTTGCCACTTCCTTTGTTTTTCCATTTTCAGGGTATTACCGTATAGTCCAGATTCAAGGTCGGAAAGGTAATTCCTGAGTTTTCTCTGGTTAAATAAACTGCCTGCTTTCTGAATCCCATAAATAAAAATGAATATAGCAATGTTTATTGCAATGTATAATGATTTATTATAAATAGGATAAATCCCATTGTTATAATCTACCATAATATTCAAGTTAAAAATCAAAATCAGGACAGCCAGGGTAGAAAATACCATCCAGCCATCGTTATAGGTTTTATAAAACCGGAGTTGCCCTGCCAGGAGTTCAGTAATGCTTTTCCGGTAATTTTTTGTTTCTCTGAATTTTGCGAACATAAACATTCCATAGCTTAAAAAAAGAATGCATAAGACCATTTGTGCAATCAGAACCGACCTGACAACAGGATTGCCTGCATACATAGGAAGGTTCATCGAAACAAGGATAATACAGGCCAGTATAAAAGCTGAATAGAACAGGATGTTAAATCCAAAATAAAAAGAAGTAGAACGGGAACTCCTGTTTATAATTTTAATGATCATTTCATTTGAACTATCATTATTTTTGAACAATTCCCTGTTCCCTTCTTCCCAAAAATCGAATAAATTATTAATTGTTTTCATGGCTAATGGTTTTGTCTTTCAAACATGGCTCTTAATTTTTCTTTTATACGGGTTAATTTTACACCCACATTTTTTTCACTCAGCCCTGTTATTTCGGCAATTTCCCGATAAGAGCATTTTTCAAGGTACAGCAAAGTAATGGCCCGGTCAATCTTTTTCAGTTTTGAAATATGTCTGTAAAGCTGATTTACAAGGATTACCTTCTCTTCCGGATTTTCTGAATGATCAGCAATGTCATATGAAGGATTTAATTCTGCAAATTTCCGTTTTTCGCGATTTGATTCAAACAGGGCAGTGTTAAGTGCAACCCGGTACATCCAGGTCTGGAATTTTGAATTCCCTTTAAATGAAGTAAACGATTTCCAGAGTTGATAAATGATTTCCTGCTTCAGGTCGTCTTTAAAAGCGCCTCCGTAAATGTTACAGATTTTATAAATAATCCCGATGTTCTGCTGTATCAGAGATACAAATTCATCCCGGTTTTGCTGATTCATTCTTGAATATTTAATTTATCACATTGGTTGAATGAAGGATTAATTTACTACAATGAAAGCAGTTTTTTTTGATAATATTAACTTTTTAAAGTTTGAATGAAAAAAGGATTATATTTCAGGCTCAGTTAAAACAACTAAAAGAAATTTCTCAGAAATGGCAAAACAGGAAACGGGAGCCATTCCAATTGCAGTAAGGATTTTTAAGTCTGATATTTTCGGCTTTACCAAGCTGAATAACTTTTCTGTTATTTAGGAAAGTTGCAATTCCAGTTGCCGCACTCAGGAAAGTTTACCTCCTTCTTGCAGGACCGGGAAATACAGGAAGGCTTTCATGCCCTTCTTCATCGACACTCTGAACAGCGAAAAAATAGTTATCTTTTGAATAAGGAAGTGTAATTGTTGTATCAGTTAGAAATATTTTTCTTTCCCAAACAGGTTGAAATGTTTCTCTCATGAGAACGTAATAACCGGCCGGCTTTTTACCTTTTTCAGGTTCCTCCCATGAAAGAATGCTTGAATTGCTTAATCCTCTTATACTGATTCCAACGTTTTCAGGTTCATATGGAGCCATTGCAAGATTGGCAAGGGTAGCCAAATTGATTCCAGCATTTTTCCTGACATACTCATAATCTACAAATTCCGGCAGGTCTCCCATTTGGATTCCGTTTTCAATCCGTGGCACCTTATGTGTCCGGTCGTAATTTTCATTAAATTCAGTTATCCTGACTGCGGTAAATCCCAGTTTGCAGAAAGGTGTATGGTCGCCACCCCTTCCAAAACGGTCGTTCCGATAGATCAGGCTGACTGTTAACTGGTCAACATACCGTTCTCCTGTTTCTTTAATATACCTTGCAAGCTGGCGTGCTTTCCCATCGTTTTCCCCGGAAGTGTATGCACGCATCCGCTCCATTTGTTCTGTTTCATAGGCAGGTACACCTTCGCTGAAAACACGGACTTTCATGTTATCGTTCAACAAAGTGCCGCTTGAGCCGCTGTTCCCGATCATATCGTTGTTCAGCATAGCCACGAGGTTCCAGTTTTCAGCTTTTGCTTTTTCTGCCATGTGAGTAGCCCCATACAGTCCATGTTCTTCGCCTGAAACTGCCATGAAAACTATTGTCGCAGAAAATTCATGTTTTGACATGATCCTTACCATTTCGAGGATGGCAGCAACTCCTGAACCATCATCATTGGCTCCCGGTGCAAATGAAGTACTGTCATCATCCGATTCAACACGAGAATCTAGATGGGCGCTAATTAAAAATATCCGGTCATCATCAGGATTTGTTCCCTTTAGAGTTGCAACGACATTTTTAAGGTTGATTTCGGTTTTTATTCGTTGCCCTTCACCTCCGACTGTGTAATCATCGAAAGCAACCGACAGCCTGCCACCTGATTCGGGAATTGATTTTTCCATTTCGGCTTTTATCCAGTTCGAGGCTGCGCCTATCCCCTGTTCCGGATTATCCTGTACACTTAAATTATGCCGCGTGTAAAAACTTACAAGTTCCCTTACATCCTGTTCAATACTATCTCTTGAAATTTGTAATACCATATTATAAATTACAGGATCGCGGTTTATAATACTTTGAGCAAATGAAAAGGAGCAAACAAACAGCAACATAGAAGCAGCAAATATTCTCATATTTTTTTCTTCTAAAAGTAGAAAGATTAATTGAAAAGGAATAAAACCGGAAGTTTTTACTCTTCTTTTTTCACTAAAAGGCATTTGTTAGGTGATATTTGTAAATACCCCTGGTCATAACAAAAAAAGTATGTTTGCCCGTTTCTGTTTGTATAGGTATGTGTATGGTAATTAAAATCGAATCCAATATTTTCCAACAGGATCCTGGGAATTGTGGCCTTTCCATCGGGATTCAGGTCACTTAGTATTTTCCGGTTCTTTTTCAGTGTGCGGTTCACCCTTCTGATCAGATTGTATGAATCACTGAATTTCCGGTTGTTGTAAGCCGACCGGCACTGGTCGTCGCAAAACTTCTGATCGATCCTTCCTTTCAGTATTTCACCGCATTCGAGGCATTTTCTTTCTTCCATAACGGGGATTTAAGTATTTAAAAAAGCAATTTACAAATAAATTTATCCGATTGCAAACGGATGCAAACGTTTATAAACGGAAGCAAATGTTTTCCGTACGGCTTTATTTTTATCGCCACCCTATTTTTGAATCATCAATTTCGTTTTTAAAAATTTAAAAATAATTATTATGAATGCTTTAAGAAACAACGTCAGGCTTATCGGCCATTTGGGTGATGAACCAAAAATCAGAAAGTTGGACAACGGAAAAACAGTTGCTAACTTCTCGGTAGCAACCAACGAAATTTACAAAAACAGCGAAGGTGAAAAAGTTTCGGAAACAACCTGGCACCGATTGGTTGCATGGGGAAAACCGGCTGAGGTTGCAGAAAAATATTTAAAAAAAGGTTCGGAAATTGCTGTTGACGGACGACTTACCAACCGGTCTTACGACGATAAATCAGGCGAAAAGCACTATGTTACAGAAATAGTAGTGAATAATATCCTGATGCTTGACAAAAAGTAATTGCCCTGAAATGTTAACTCTTACAAAATTAAAGTGCTTCAATAAACCGGGGCACTTTAATTTTTATATACTTTTTTAAAACGCCCATTTTAACCGGCCGAAGACTGCCTGTCCCATTTCGCCAAATTCTGTTCCTTTATCGCCAGTAAAAATTTGACCGGTTGCCATAAGTTCCAGATTATCTCCAAGTGACCAGGTTAAAGTCGGACCCAGGTAAACAGATCCGTCGCAGGGATTTAACATGCCCGAGAAACTGCCTGAAAAAATAGGAGTTATAGGGTAGGAAACCTGCCCGAAAAGTGAATATCGTGCGAACGAAAGCATTTTAGCTGATATATTCTGATCGAAGAACAAACGACCTCCTGCCTTTCCGGTAGTACCAAGGCTGGTATATAAAACTCCGGCATGGAGATAAAGGCTGTTCGGAAATGTATAATCGCCGGAAACAGAAGCAACCAAGGCTTCCTTGCTTCCACTGTTTTCTTCCCTGGGTAAAAAATAGGTAAGCTCCCCCCTGAATCCACCGCCTTTTATATCGCCTGCCCAACCACCACCTGCAATATAATCTGGACCAACCCAACCCCCAATAAACTGGAAGTCGTAATTCCATTTTGAAAAACGATACATCCCTGCCAAAGCCATACTATCTGTATTTGCTCCAATTTGATAAACGACTTCGGCTGAAGAAGTTTCACTTGTATAATATCGGACTTTTACTGCATCGGTACCCGGGCGCTCCTCATAATCAAAATCAAAATAAGAAAATGAATTAAAAACATCATTGGGATTCCAAACCAGGTTTACACCCCAATTAATTCGCTGGCGGCCTGCCCTGACCTGCCATTTTCCGTTTGTGTAATCAATCCAGGCGCGGTCGATAATGGAATGTAAAAACCAGTTATCGGTTGAAACAACAACTTTAGAAAGATTTAAATAACCGTTATCAATATTAACAATGTTTTCATAACCCGGAAATTTTTTGACAATCTGACCTAAAAATAATCGGTTCCTGATTTCAAGACTGGCTGTTAATTTATCGGATGCATACCATTTAAGATTTAACCGGTTATGTATCAATCCCGAACTTAAATGATTTGCATCAATTCCCGGAATTTCAATATCGGGATGATAATACATCGATAAAAATTTCAGATAACCATTAAACTCCAGTTCCGACTGGGGAAAAGTATTTAGCGATACAAGCAAAAGAATTGAGGATAGAAAAATCCGGAACGACTTTAACACTTTCTGTGATTGAACAGTATTTTTTAGATCAAATCCCGATCGGTCACTGTATTTTTTAGATATAGGAATGAATGCTGATTGTTTTTTTTCTGTTTTGTTTTGTTCAGGTTTTGTTTTCATTTTGAGGCTAAGTTTTGGAATTTTCCTGCAAACTCCATGACACACATTTTTTCATAATAAGGATGGCTGGCTTCTGAAACACCTACCAGCCTGAAATTTTCATCCAGAAAGTTTTTACGGTGCCCCCGTGAAGGTATCCCGTCATCGATTAAAAGATAAATAACCACCTGTTGAGGAGAAATATCGCCATAAGCTATGTTTTCGGCTATTCGTCCCGACCAGTCTCCATATCTTTCAATCCGGTCTCTGAAACCCGATTGGTCGCGACCTTTGTGTCCTGTTTGACCTGATTCGGACTGATCACTGGAATGATCATTGGCAGCAAGAGTCAAACCCTGATTCGGATTTAAGATTGGAACCGGTTTTTGGGTTTTTAAAAAACGGATACATTCAATCAGGGCATTTACACCTTCTTTGGTCATCAAAGGCAGGTCGTCCGGATAAAACAATTTCCGACCGTTGTAATACTTTTTTAAAGGCTCAACATATTCAATAGCATAACGGACAGGATCGGAGCGAAGTTTGTTGATTTCATATATTACTTTTTTTTCAAAATCAGATAAATAGGAAATATTGGCAGCTGTATTTAAAGCATTTTCTTCCCATGATGAAGAAAATACCCGGAAGCTGAGAAACAACACCCAAAAAATTAATCCGATTTTTTTTGCCGCAAAGTGCATTACCTAATTTTTATTTATATCGCTGATCACCTTTCCGTCTTCAAGTGTTATGACTCTTCTCGCCTTATTTACAACCCGTTGATCGTGCGTCGAGAATATAAACGTAATTTTTTCCTGTTTATTTAGTTCCTCCATAATATCCAGCAGATTTTCCGTTGATTTTGAATCGAGGTTGGCAGTTGGTTCATCAGCCAGGACAAATTTGGGTTTTGAGGCCAGAGCCCTTGCAACGGCTACTCTTTGCTGCTGCCCCCCCGATAATTTTGAAGGCCGGCTGTTAAAACGGTCACCCAGCCCTACTTTAGTCAGTAATTCTTTGGCACGGTCGATCCGCTCCTTTTTAGGCTGCTTCTGCAGCTGCATAATAAATTCGACATTTTCAAGGGCTGTCAGAACCGGAATCAGGTTGTATGCCTGAAAAACAAATCCTATGTGCTGCAATCTGAAATCAATTAATTGTGACGAGGACAGCTTTCTAATATCAGTATTATCGATAATTATTTCTCCTGAACTGGGAATATCCAACCCCCCAAGCATGTTCAGGAAAGTTGTTTTCCCCGATCCTGAAGGTCCGACAATGGCAGTGAATTCTCCCTCTTCAATGGTCAGGTCGACACCATTGAGTGCATTGACTTTTACTTCTGACTCATTGTATATTTTTTCCAGGTTTTTAACTTCTATTACGTTCATGGTCTTTTATTTTAGCTTTGTGCCCTGAGCTTAGTGCGTTGGGCTTATTTGTATTAGTATTATTTTTCTCTTAATCATTTTTCGCTCATTGCCGGTTGTTACATATCAATTCTGATCGCTTCAGCAGGCCTTAAACGCAAGGCTTTAATAGCCGGGTAAATCGAAGCTATGATACCGGTAATAACTATCATCACAGCAATTTCAAGTGAGGTTGAAATCGAAAGCCTGGTAAAAATAAGTGTATCGAAACCCATGGATCTGTAAGCATCTGACCAGGCTGAAAGGCTGATGCCGGCCTTTGCAAAATAGAGGTTTAGTATCCATCCCAGTACAATCCCGCAAATTCCTCCTGTCAGCGATAATAAAACTGTTTCAAGTAATATCATTGTAAATACCCTGATTCGGTTCATACCGATAGCCATGAGCATACCTAGTTCCTTTGCACGTTCAAGGACTGCCATCAGCATGGTATTTATAATTCCAAAAAGTAAAGCAAACAGAATGATGATGATAATTATATAGGTAGTAAAATCAAGGCTTGATTCTACCAGGTCAACTTCGGGCATTATCTTGCGCCAGGTTTTAACATCAAGGTCGGGCAATTCTTTAGTCATCAGGTCGGCAACCGGGTCCAACAATTTGTTATCGTTCAGTAATACTGCTATTTCATGGCAGGAATTATCATTCAGGAGCATCACCCTTGCAAGGTCGTC
Organism: Prolixibacteraceae bacterium; assembly: GCA_016930735.1. Classification (GTDB taxonomy): domain Bacteria; phylum Bacteroidota; class Bacteroidia; order Bacteroidales; family Prolixibacteraceae; genus JABMQB01. The sequence continues at coordinate 13,520 of JAFGGF010000462.1, read as the reverse complement.
TTTTTTTACAAAAACACAGGATTCATCGAAACTGGTGTTCGAAGTTTCAAATATTCCTTCAACCCTGAATGCTGCTCCGGTAATGTTTCCCTGCATATCCTGCAAAGTAACCACTACCTTGGACCGAAGTTTGACTTTTAGTTTTTCGGCCAGCTTTTTACCTATTACTATAGGATTCCTTTTACCATCTTCGAAATACGAACCTTCAATCAGTTTTGAATAAAGGTTGGTAACATTCCTTTCTTCATCGGGGTTAATACCGGTAATTTTTACTCCTGCTCCTGTTGTCGGAGACTGAATCATACTATTCAGTATCACACGTTGGGTAACCGATTTTACACCATCCAATGCCAGAATTTTTTTAGTAACTGAACCTGCATCTTCGATAAGATACTTTTTATCGGGATTATTTAAATAATCAGGATAATGAACCTGAATATGTGATGCTTCGGTTTTAATAGCAGTATCAATCCGCTGATCTACCATGCCATTATAAAATGCTACATAGAAGATTCCGGCTGCCAGCCCTGCACAAATCGATATCATAACTACCAGACTCCGTGTTTTACTACGCCATAAATTTCTCCAGGCTACTGAAAATATCATAGTTGTGTTGTTTTAAGTTTATGAATGCAACGCTTTTGTTAACTTTAATTTATAGGTTCTCACCAATGGATATACATAAATTGCAAGTGTAATCAGAAAAACGATTAACACCTGGCGAGCAAAAACAAACCATTGTGCTGAAAAGAACATTGCCGGTTCAAAACCCCATTGTTCATAGGCTTTGCCAGCATCTCCTGTAATGGGGATCGGATGAGAAACAAAATAGTAGATAAACGGAAAGCTGAATAAAAAACCTGCCAGTACACCAACCAAACCAATCAGTGTGGTTTCATAAAACAGGATGGCACTGAGTTTTCTTTTTTGCATACCGATTGCTACCATGACCCCCATCTCCTTGCGCCGTTCGGCAATCATCATGATTACGGTTCCGAAAATCCCGAAACCAATGAGAAGATAAAGAATTGCCTTTGCAATATATCCACCGGAACGGTCTGCATCGATCATGTTTTTTGTAAGAGGATCCATTTCATCCCATGTCATTACTTCATAATGTTTTCCGATTTTTGATTTCAGGCTTTGTTCGATATGGTTAACTTCAGAATAATCTGTTACCATCAGAACAATCGACGTAAACCTGTCCGGAGCCGTGAAAAAATCCTGGGCCGAATGAATATCTATGAAAGCACCAAGGTTATTCAATGACGGAGCCGGAAATTTAAGTATCCCTTTTACAGGAAATAATCCGGCAGCGCTTACCCCATGATAACCCTGACTGAGTAAAACAAGTGTGTCTCCAACATTTACTCCAAGGTTTTTAGCCAGGTTAACTGCCAGCAATATTCCATTATCGCCGTTTCCCAGGTATTGACCCTGAACAATCCAGTTACCCAGTTTTGAAACCTGATTTTCTTTTTCAGGTTCGATTCCAATCAGAGGAGCTCCTTTTGTATTGTTTTTAAACGATAACAAAGTAAACGATTCAAGGCGTGAAACATAGGAGGTAACTCCTTCCTGAGTATTTAATGTACGGATAAGGGAATCTTCCGGAACAAAAGTATATTCGATGGTTTTATTATCCCAGAATGCCGAATCATGGATCTGGATATAACCGGAATAAAAACCAACTACGTTGTCGATCATTCTCGAGTAAGTTCCTTCCTGCATCGAGGTCATAAAAGAACTTAACAGTACACCAAAAAAGATAGACGCCACAGTAATCAGTGTTCGACGTTTGTTCCTCCAGATATTCCGCCATGCCATTTTAATATTTGCAATCATGGTTTAAATTTTAGCGTTTTTGCTTTTAAAATAATTAATTAACTCTTTTACAGAATATTAATTCAAATAAAGAAACAATTATAAAGTTCTGGTTTTGTTAAATTTATCTTACCTAATCCTTCGCATGTTTTGCTGTGAAAAGAAGGATTCTTCCAGGTTAACATTAAATTTAATATTATCGAAATTTAATATGGTTTTATGGCCTTCTTTATCTGCCGGGATCATTTCCAGGTGGGTTGGCATTATACGGTCGTCCATTTGTTTAATATCCGAAAGAATTTCTGTATTTACAAGAAAACCATCTTCATCGTAAAATTCGGCTTTTAACCATAGTAATTCTTCTTTTGAAATCCACATATAAATTTTCCCCCAAACAACAGCAGCTTCTTCAGTTGGAATAAGTTCGACCTTATAACAGTCATAACCTTCAAGGGTCTCTTCCCCTAAAAGTTTATGCGTATAGTCTTTTACCAGGGATGATTCTTTTACCAGGTCATCATTGGTAAAATCGGAACCCATCCACGACTGCATCATCATTGAAGGCGGAATTTTTATCATTCGTTCAATGGAAGGGACCCAGTTCCACATTTCATTATATCTTTTTAAGAATACCTGCCCTTTTTCTTTTGCAGGTGCCGTTATATAAATCAATGAAAAATCGTTTCCAAGGGTCCAGTTTTTCATCGATACTGTTCGTGACCAGGATGGACGTTCAATGGTCATTGTCATTTCTCCAATGCTCGAAATTCCACGGAATTTTTCATCCGCCTTTCTTACAATTTCTTTTATATCCTGCGAAAAGGCATTCAGTGTAAAAACAGCCAGGATGATGATTGTGAGTTTAATTTTCATTGCTTTGAGACTTTTATTTTTTACTAATAATGCGAAAACAGGCATTAATTACTTTATCTTCCATTATATCCAGGGGAAATACTTCTGGTGCCACCACTGTATATAGAAATGCACCTTCGAGCATGGCACTGATTACCATCACATCACCTTCAGGGTCTGTACTCCCTTTCGATTTCAGGAAGTTGTACAACATAATAAAAAAAGGTTCAGCTCTCTCTTTATAATCTTTGCTGAAATTATCGGAGATTGAAGGCTGGAGAAGCAGCGAAAAAAACAATTTCCAATGCCGCATATTTTCCTTTAACAACCTGAAATTATATTTAATAAAATGAATAAATTCTTCTTCTGTTAAAATCCCGTCATGATTTAAATCAAAACTTTCAAATATGGTATCAAAACCATGTGCGATCAGTTCGTCAAGTATCTCCTTTTTGCTTTCGAAATAATTATAAGTAAGTCCTTTGGATATTCCAGCTTTTTTAGCAATCAGGCTTATCGAAGTTGCGTGAAAGCCCTTTTCGGCAAAAAGCTCAAGGGCAGAGTTCATGATCAATTCTTTCTTCTCCTGCCTGATTTTATCAAATTGTTCTGTTGTTCTTGGTGACATATTTTTTGACTGAACGGTTGGTCAAAAATAAACAGTTGAATTTAAAAAACAATATTTATAATGTTAAATAATTATTAAAAATGACCAATCGGTCAATTATAAATATTTTATAAATTCATTATAACTGTTTAGAATTATATCCATTATCTTTATGCAACCTAAAAAAACAGAGATGAATACCAATAGACGTAATTTTATTAAAAAATCAGCAATAGCTGCTGCTGCAATAAGTTCTACACCAGCCATACTGAATGCCTGTGCTTCACCAAATGAAAAAATAACGGTTGCCCTGATCGGTTGCAGGGGAATGGGATTTACAGACCTTCAGGCTTTTTTAAAAGAAGATAATGTTGAATGTATTGGATTGTGTGATGTTGATTCACAGATACTTGAAGGGCGGGCTGCCGAGGTTGAAAATTTAACTCAGAAACGTCCGGTTTTATACAAAGATTTCAGGGAAGTCCTTGATAATCCTGACATCAATACAGTAATTATTGGCACACCTGACCACTGGCATGCTTTAATGATGATAATGGCCCTGGAAGCCGGCAAACATGTTTATGTTGAAAAACCGATGGGGCACAGCATTGAGGAATGCAATACCATGGTAAAAGCTGCTGCAAAGTATCCTAAGCAGGTTGTTCAGGTTGGAATGTGGCAGCGTAGTTCAAAACACTGGTTCGATGCTTCTGAAGTGGTTAAATCAGGTGAACTGGGCGATGTTAAACTGGTTAAAGCCTGGATCTATAAAGGTTACGATGAACCTTATGCAGTTAAACCGGACACCGAAGCACCTGAATATGTTGACTATGATATGTGGTTGGGACCTGCCCCCAAACGTCCGTTTAATGAAAACCGTTTTCATTATAATTTCAGATGGTACTGGGATTATGCAGGTGGTGCCATGACCGACTGGGGAGTTCATTTACTTGATTTCGCACTTTATGCTATGGATGCCGGTTACCCAGACTCTATTTCACCCGGTGGTGGAATTTATTTGAACCAGGGAGCAGTTGAAACACCCGATTTCCAGCAAGCATTATATAATTATCAAACCCATTCGATGGTTTGGGAATGCGGACTGAATCCAGGAATCGGTCCATATGGAAAAGGGCATGGTGTTGCTTTTGTCGGCACCCGCGGAACATTAATCCTAACCCGTGACGATTGGCAGGTATTACCCGAAACCAATAATTCAACACGTGAACCTTTTATGAAAGGTTATAAAATTGAAGGGGAATCAAATAATTTGCAGGAGCACGTTAAAAATTTCCTGAAATGTATTCGTGAAGGCGGTAAACCCAACACCCCGGTTGAGGTCGGTGCAAAAACTGCGATTGTTTCTGAAATGGGGAACATAGCTTACCGAACCGGTAAGATTATCCACTGGGATCATGAAAATAAAAAGTTTTTGGAAGAAGAAGCCAATAAACTGATTAAGCTATCATATCGCGATCCATGGAAAATCCCTGTTTTTTGAATTGAAAAAATATTAAATTTGCAGTCGATCCGAATTAAATAGGATCGATAAAAACAAGCGGGAGTAGCTCAGTGGTAGCCCCGAGTATTCGGGGTCCCAAGCTGAGGGTCGCTTAAAAATGAAGTATGCGGGAGTAGCTCAGTGGTAGAGCATTAGCTTCCCAAGCTAAGGGTCGCGGGTTCGATCCCCGTTTCCCGCTCTAAATAATAAAGAACCAGTGAAATAGCTGGTTCTTTTCATTAAAAATATATTTTATAAATGGCACCGAGGGTTCCCTGCCCGGCTGACGCCAGCCAGACGGGGATCCCCGTTTCCCGCTTAAAAATAATAAGGGAGTTAGAGTAAAATCTGGCTCCTCTTTTATTTAAAAATAATATTCAACAATTTGATATTGTGTTATCTTTATTTTAAAATCAAACCGTTATAACTCTTTTTATTAAATTGCATTGTTATAAAATCATCTAATCAGTTATGGACACCTTGTTATTTCTCATTTTCGGTATTGTATTAATTGTTTGGTTCATTATTTCTCACTTAAATAAGAAAAAGAAGAAAGAATTCATTAATAAAATAATTACTAATAAGTATTATCCTCCTGAAATAGATTTTTGGGAACTAAAAGGAAATTCAAAATTAGCAAGCAGAGTTGTTTTGAAGGCAGTGAATAACTCGACTGCAAAAACAGCTTTGAAATATGTTACTAAAAGAAAAGATTTATTCAATATTGCCAAAAGGCATCATGATATTAATATTCGAAAAGAAGTTGCATTTAATCTAAAAGATCTTGATTTAATTGCAAATATTGCTGTACAAAGTACAGATAAACAAATAAAAAAGGAGGCATATCTGTTCGTACTGAAAAATGATACCCGGAATAAATACTATCATTTTATCAACTCACTTGATTCTGAAATATTTAGATTAAATGATTTTGATTTAAATGAACTGGCTGTTAGCAAGATTAGTGATCAAACACTATTAAAACAAATGGTAAATGAGTATATGGACAGTTTAGGCTTCCGGGCACTTAGAAAAATTAATGATCAGAAATTTCTTTGCGATTATATACTTCAGAAGTCGAATCGTGACAATGCTTATTCAGCGATGGAAAAAATAAATGATCAGGATAAATTAATGTTTATATATCATAATTCAGATAACGCTAATATTAAACAAATGGCCTTAAATTTTATGAATACCCAGAGTTATGAAAAACTGATAAAGGAAAATCCAAAACTCGAAAAAGAAATTGAAGTAAATCAAAAAATCGATTCTTTAAAGTATAAACTCCATAACTTACGACAAGAAGAAGAAAAACTTCGTAAAATGGAACTTGATTGGCGTGTAAGTGAAGAAACCCAAACCTGGCAGTTTTACCAGGAAATCAAAGAAAAACAAGGTGAGAATTCTGAAGAAAACAGAATTAAAAAAGAAATAGAAAAAATAATAGAGGAAATCAAAGAATTGAATAAATCACTCGAATAACTCCATTTTAATGTCAATCAAATAATGTGAATTATTGTAGTTATCTCCCTTCTAATAAGAACATTCTGATACAATATTGCTTTAATCTTATCGCCACAATATGCTATCTACTACCTCTTTTTGTTTGAACAAAATTTATTTAGATAAAATAAGCGGATAGTAATTTTATAATACAAAGGATTCATTTTAATTACATATATTTAACCTAAGCAAAATGTACATAATGTATAAATATCACCTTTCAATTGGTACATACACTGGTTTCATAAATTGTACCGGGTATAAGCTAATTTTTAGTATAAATTCCACGATAAATTACTTTAATAAAAAATGGTTTATACAAAAGTAATTTTGCTTGTAATTTTATTTGATTTCATTCAGACTAATGCTCAGAAAATAACTAAACTTTTTTAACATATTAAAAGTTTTAATCATGATAAAGAACATTATAAAAACAGCAATCAGGCATATTTTTAAATATTTCGGGTACAGTTTTCTGAATATTATAGGACTAACCCTCGGAATCACGAGTTCATTGTTTTTAATTATATATGTTTCGGACGAGGTTAGTTATGATAGTTACAATGAGAATGCCGACCGTATTTACCGTGTTTCGTCTACTATAACTGAACGGGATGACCAGTTTACCTGGATTGTGGCGCAAATTCCTTTTGGTCCCCAGGTTGCACAGGATTATCCTGAAGTGCAGTCTTATGTTCGGTTTATTAATATGCCCCGTGACTTGTATAAATTTGAAGATAAAGAGTTTAACGAAGAGAATTTCTATTATGTCGATTCTACTTTGTTTGATATTTTTACTTATCATGTAATTGATGGAGATGCAAAAGCTGCCATAAGCCAACCCAATAAAATAGCACTAACCCAAAAAACAGCATTAAAATATTTTGGGAATACAAATGCAATCGGAAAGTCGCTTTCAGCGGGCGGGAGAACCTATGAGGTTGCAGCAATAATTGACAATGTACCAAATAATTCTCATTTTCGTTTCGATGCTGTAGCTGCACGAAACAATCTGCCCAAACAAATAGGCAGTTGGGGAAATTTTGGTGTTTTTACTTATCTGTTATTTCCCGAAGGTTTTGATGTAAAGGCTTTTGAAACAAAATTGCAGGGTATGTATGATAATTACATGAAGTCGATTTTTGAAGCTTTAAATATAACTATTGAATATACTCTCGAACCGTTAAAGGATATCCATCTTTATTCAACAAATGCCGGAGAGCCTGAGCCTACCGGGAGTATAACTTTTGTATATATTTTCGCCATAGTAGCTTTTTTCCTGATATTAATTGCTGCAATGAATTATATGAACCTTGCAACTGCCCGGTCGACAAAAAGGGTAAAAGAAGTGGGACTAAGAAAAGTTGCCGGCTCGCGCCGCGGCCCTTTGCTTTTCCAATTCCTTGCCGAATCGGTGTTTCTTACATTATTTTCACTTGTATTAAGTATTATCCTGATCATAATATTTTTACCCAAATTCAACTACATTGCCGGAAAGTCGTTTGACCTGAGCATTCTGATTAGCCCGGTAATATTAATTTCACTTTTCAGCATTATCCTGATTGTTGGAATCCTTGGTGGCAGTTATCCTGCGTTTTATTTGTCCCGGTTTAATCCAAGCACTGTTCTAAAAGGTGAAATAACCCAGGGAACTTCCGGCAGTTATTTCCGAAAAACTTTAGTGGTAATCCAATTTTCAATATCGGTAATTATGATTATTTGTACCCTTGTTGTTTATAATCAGTTGAATTACTTAAAAACAAAAGATCAGGGATTCGACCAGAAAAATGTGGTCAGCCTGCAATTAAACAGGGCAATGATAAATAAATATCCGGTGCTTAAAACCGCATTACTCGAATATCCGGGAATAAAATATGTTTGTTCAACAAATACACCAATGGGTGAGGGATCGGGGAAAATAATATTCAATGTTGAAACCGATTTAGGTATGTCTGAACGTGGTATTAATTTTACTGTTGTTGACCATGATTTTATTAATGCACTTGGAATTAATATCGTTGAAGGAAGGAATTTTCAACAGGATATGCCATCTGATACACTTTTAGGAGTAATTGTCAACGAAACCTTTGTAAAAAGAATGGGGTGGACAGAAGCTCTCGGAAAAAAAATTCAGGCATACGGGAACCCCGATGCGCTTAACGCAAGAGTTATCGGAGTAATGAAAGATTATCATCAAACCGGGATGTACAATGAGATAGAGTCTCTTTTACTTGCTTACAGAATAAAAAACAACATTGTTTATATAAAATTAAATGACAATGACATCAGTAATTCCCTGAGTTTTATAGAATCGAAATGGAAGGAAGTATTTCCCGACCAACCCTATTCCTATACATTTTTATCTGAAAGGTTTAACAACCAGTTTGAAGCAGACGAAAAAAGAGGATTTATTTTTACCCTGTTTACGATTCTGGCAATACTTATTGCCTGTTTGGGCCTCTTTGGTTTGGCGTCGTACATGGTTGAACAAAGGACAAAAGAAATCGGCGTAAGGAAAGTATTTGGTGCAGATGAATCTGTAATTCTGCAGATGATACTGAAATATTTTCTTAAGCTTGCCGGAATAGCTATTTTGATTGCAATTCCGGTAGCCTATTATTTTATGCATAAATGGCTCGAAAACTATGTTTACAGAATAAAAATCAGTGTTTTTCTTTTAATTGTTGCAGCAGTAATCACCCTATTGATATCTGTTATCACAGTAAGTTACAAGGCTTACCAGGCTGCTATTTTAAATCCGGCAGAATCAATAAAATCGAAAACGTAGAACCATGTAAAAATTATCAAAATTGCTTAAATTTGATTTGATATATTTTTACTTTTTACTGATCAACCTTTAAATTATTATCACAATGGAAAAAATTGAAATACCTGAAGGAAAAGCATTAGTTTATATTTTACGTCCGGCTTTTTTGGGGAAGTTAATCAAAATCAGGGTTTTTGATGACAATGAACATATAGGTTATACAATTGGAAAAACCTATATTTATGCTTTCTTAAGCCCCGGATCCCATACTTTAATATCAAAAGCGGAAAATACAAGTAAATTGCAGTTGGAAGTTGAAGCCGGCAAAGTATATTATATTGAACAAAAAGTTAGTATCGGTTTTATTAAAGCCAGAAATAGATTGATATTAATAAATGAAAATGATGGAATTACCTTAAAAGAAAAATGCAAACCTTCAAAATACATGGAATCAAAATAATCTGTATTGTTTTAAACGACTAACTGATTAACTAATAATTAACTAATTACAGGTTCAGAAGGTTAATTTTTTGTTCCCTGAAAAACATGTTTTGGTTCTTATTAAAACTTCAAAACAAAAGAAATTCTTCATTTTTTCAGAATAACAGATTGTATGGTTTTGGTACATTTGTCTCCAAATGTAAATGAATAAAAATACATGAAACTTTTAATGGTGATTTCCGGGATTTTGCTGATAATTGGCATGGCAAACCTGCCGGAAGGATTTAATATATTTCTAAGGATTCTGACAACAATTTGTTCTGTTTTAGTCATCATCAGGGAGATAAAATCACGGTTCAGTTTATGGATTATCATTTTTGCAGGTATTGCAGTTCTATTCAATCCCTTCTTTCCGATAGAACCGAAAGATTTTTTAATCCGGGCTTTAATATATATTATTAGTGGTTTTATTTTTATTTTAAAAGCATCAGTTCCTGAAGAACATTTAAATTTATAAAATATAATATACAGGCTCACAGGTAATTGATTTCAGAAAAATGTATATTTAAAGACATATAAATTAATAAATATGAACAATATACTATTTTATATTTCAGGAATTCTGACCATATTCTGGGGAGTTGCCCATCTTTTCCCGACAAAAAATATAATTAAAGAATTTGGGGAAATCTCAAAAAACAACAAGCACATAATAACCATGGAGTGGATCAATGAAGGAGCCACTTTAATCTTCATTGGATTACTTACAATAACGATAACAATTACAGGAATTATTGATCAAACAAAATTTATACACTGGCTGATAATTGGAATGTTGGTTGTTCTGTCAGTCATTTCCCTTTTAACCGGTTTTAGAGTCAATTTTCTGCCGTTTAAACTGTGCCCGGTAATTTTCATGAGTTCTGCATTGCTTATTTTTATTGGTATTTCCAAAAACAAAATTACTTCAGAAATGGTTAATGAGAAAAATAATACAACAATAATGGGGAACAAAAAAGCTACCGGAATTGGCGGGATCTTTTTCAAGTCAAAAGATCCTGAAAAAATGAGGGAATGGTACAAAAACAACCTCGGACTGGTAACCAACGAATATGGATCCTTGTTCGAATTCAGGCTTTCTGATGAACCGGATAAAAAGGGGTATTTACAATGGAGCCCTTTTGCTGATAATACCGAATATTTTAAACCATCGGAAAAAGATTTTATGATCAACTACCGGGTTGAAAACTTGGAAAAACTTGTGGATGAATTAAAAGCTGCCGGTGTTACAGTTTTAGATGAAATTGAAACTTATGAGTATGGCAAATTTGTCCACATTCTTGATCCTGAAAACAACAAGATCGAACTCTGGGAACCCATTGACAATGAATTTACCAAATCATACGAAGGGCAAACAACAAAATAAAAGAGAGGCCTTTTCAACCTCTCTTCAATGTTCTTTTAATATCTTTTTATTTTAGCAATAAGGCATTAAAAAGTAATTTATAAGTTCCGGTTGTTGATGCTCTGAACTGCGGATAGAAACCATAAAAAACAAACTGCCCTTTGCCTTTTTTTGCCCATATCATGGCGGCTTTACCTTCCAGTAGTTTTTCATTGTCGATATATCCACTAACAAGGATATCTTTGTCATCTTCAGGATAAGCTGCAATTACCCGCCTGTCGGTATCGAAATACGGTACAGAAGTTGAAAACACGGGACGCGCGCGTGTAAAAACATTGGCTGTTTTCTCCATACCATAAGTCAACGGAAAATCCTCTTTCAATTCAACTTTTAATAATGATCCGGGGCAATATAATTTTTGTTTCTGAAGGATTTCGGAGATATCATTAACGGGAAGCTGGAAATCCTCTGTAACTCCCCCTGGATTTTTTAACGACTGTGCTCCCATAAACAACTGTGCCGAACGGCCCCAGGATATTATTATTCCTCCATCGTTTACAAAACGGATCAGGTCCTGCTGCCCGTCTTTTGTCAGGCCTTTTGTAAATTGAGGATCGTACGCCGGGATATTATAGGTACCACTGCCTGATTTATTTTTCCCTGAAAGTAAAATTTCCTTATCGTTATCCGGTAAAATTATTACATCAAATGCCGACAACTGTTTAAGGGCCACCTCTCCCGGTTTTAAAACTGTAAATGGAATATGATAATTATCCAAAATATACCGTGTCCAGCCTGCATCCATGTCATGAAAATTGGTTTCGATAAGAGCTATTTCAGGCATTTCAACTTCAGCTATTCCGTTTTTTATTTCTTCAGTTACCGATGGAACAACGGTTTTTAATCCTTCGATAATTTTCTTCCAGTCTTCCTGATCTTTCTTTTTATAAGGGACAACAAAGTCACCCTTTTTAATTTCAAGCCCTGCAACCGTCATTTCTTCCTCTGCCCTGAAAACCTGGATCTCTTTCGCAAGTGCGGCAAAAGCAGCTTTAAAACTTTCATTTTTCCTGACCGGGAAAATCAGGGTATTTGTTTCTTCAGGAATCGAAAATTTTTGATCCAGCGGAAATCCGACTTTTTGAATTGATCCGGCAAGTTCGGATTGTGGAGTATCTATTTCAAATAAATTAACACCCATGTGCAACGGCAACGACCAGCTTGTAATATCGTAAGGTTCTATTAACTGGCCACCAGCCATATAATGCCTTTCAGGATAAGCCTGAGCTTCAAGTACCTCTTTGATAAAACTCCGGAAAGGCTGGGACAAAGGCACAACAAAATCACCCGCTTTGTATATTTTACCTTCAATAACCAGCTCTTTTGTAGTTTTAAAAACCGAAACTCCGTGTTCATCGAGTAATGTCAGCAGGTTGGCAAGTTCACCTTCGTCATGCTGTTCAGCCGGGAAAATATAATAAAAAGGAGCCATGGTTTTCCCTTTATTCACTTCTTCCACAGCCACTTTATTCCGGTGAATCAGGATATCTTTGCGATGAATTGATCCTGTTTTTATCAACGACCTTGTTGAGGATAATTCGAATTTTACAATATCACCAAGACGCCACCAACCCCCTTCCCATGGTTTTGGCATATTGATACTTTTTGCATATTCACCCAGCCCTTTGCCGCTGGTTCTTAATTCACTTTTTTCGACATAAATGGGTTTTGCTACCTGAACGCTGGCACATTCAGTCAACAACCCAATAACATTTTTCCACTCAGCTGTTAAAGTTGAACCGGGCCAGTAATCATCAAATTCCCAATGCTGCGAAACTCCTTCACAGCCATCACGCGTCATATCCTTTGCCATGTTGGAACCAAAGATCCACGTCCAGTTCCACATCGATTCATCGATATTTTCTGCTATCGGGTCGTGGGGTGGTGGTACGGAATACCTGGGTCCCGTTGAACCCATCTGATGTTTTTCCACGATCACCTGGGGAAACCAGGTTTTGCTGCAAAGAAGTGAGACTGCAGCATTGTCCGATTGAGTTATAGTCACAAAATCACGGTTGTTATCATGCCCCACATACTTGTTGTAAACCTGTGGCAGGTTTGCACCTTCGTATTTTGTATCTTTTGTTTTTTTGTAATAATCAACAACCAGGTCCATCCCATCAGGATTATGGTTAGGGACAATCATATAAACCACATCGTTGAGCCAACCTAGTAATTCGGGATCGGTTGTGGTGGCAATTTCATAGGCAACAAGCGGAGATGCCTGTGACGGCCCAACTTCGGTAGCGTGCATCGATAATGTTGCAAGAATAAAAACCTTTCCTTCTGAAATATATTCATTCTTCTGAGAATCCGGTAATTCCGTATTCAAAGCAAGTTCCTTATTTATATATTTTAAATGCTCAAGATTTGCAATATTTTCTTCGGATGAAAGAAATACCGCATACATCTTCTTTCCCATGGGGCTCTCCCCTATTTCAATCATTTTCACCCTTGGCGATGCTTCATCCAGTTTTTGCATATAATCTATCAATGGCTGGTAATTAAACAATTCCCTGTCTGACCCGGGTTGAAAACCAAAAAACTCTTCCGGGGT
>JAFGGF010000461.1 GCA_016930735.1 Prolixibacteraceae bacterium | reverse complement strand
CACAATGCCGGTTGGCTCGCTCTTTATACCGGAGTTGCAGGTGGTGGCGATATTATCCTTTTGCCTGAAATCACATACAATATCCGTTCGGTTTGTAAAAAAATCGAATCGCGTTATGAAGACAAAAAACCATATTCAATTGTTGTTGTGGCTGAAGGGATTGAACATCCGAAAAACAAATCGGCAGCTTCATACATTGCTGAAGCTATTCAGACTTATACTGAAATTGAAACACGGGAAACTGTCCTTGGGTACATTCAACGTGGTGGAAGCCCTACCCCGAATGACAGGATACTGGCAACCCGTTATGGCTCGTTTGCCGCCCAATGTATTGCCGAAGAATGTTTCGGGACCATGGTGGCGATGAAAAACAATAAACTTACAACAGTGTCATTGGATGAGGTTGGAGGCAATCTGCGTTTGGTAGAACCTGATAATCCTTTGATTGATAAAGCCCGGAAAATGGGTGTGTCGTTTGGTGATGAATACCTGTAAAGGATTGATGGACTGATGGATTTACCCGGATAGCTTAAGATACTTGAACTGTTTTACAGATTGGCATAATCAGGTTAAAAAGATAAATGAATCAATTTTTTTGTTTCGAAAAATTCTTCCTCAAAAAAATCATTTAGTTCATAAATATGAATCCGTTTCCCGAATGGTTTTATTTCATCCGGGAAATCTCCTCCTTTTAAGTATAAAATTCCATTGAGAAGCGAATTTTTCTGGTCAGCAGAAACTTTATTGCGTACCCAGGAAACAAAGGTCGGGAATGCTGTAACTGCACGGCTTACAATAAAATCGTATTTTGTTTTTAACTGCTCTGCCCGTAGCTGTTCCGCTTTAACATTTTTCAAACCCAATTCCCTGACAACCTCATTTACAACTTTTATTTTTTTCCCGATGGAATCTACCAGATGAAATTCAGAACCGGGGAAAGCGATCGCCAGCGGTATTCCGGGAAATCCTCCGCCAGTGCCAACATCCAGTATTTTTGTCCCGGGATTAAAAGAAATCACTTTCGCAATTGCCAGCGAATGCAAAACATGCCTTTCATAAATTTCGGCAATGTCTTTCCTCGAAATCACATTAATTTTTTCATTCCAGTTGGAATAAACAGGTTCGAGTCTGGCAAATAATTCAAGCTGATCGTTGTTAAATCCTGTGAAATACTTTTGTATAAACTCCATAAATCCTAATCCCTGTTACCAATTTCTGTTGTGTCGATCATTTTAAAAAGTAATTCGCGGGCCCTGAATAACTGGGCTTTAACTGTCCCAAGCGGCAAAGATAATTCCTGGGCAATTTCTTCATAAGAATATTCTTTAAAATATCGCAAATCAACCAGCACCTGATACCTGGGTTTTAACCTCCTTACGACTTTCCGCAGCAGAATAGCCTTTTGCTTCCTGATAAGCCTTTCTTCAGGATTAGGATCCTTTGATTTTAATTTAATGGTTTGTTCATTTTCAGGTGATTCCTGATTCTCAATCGAAACATGAATTCCTCTTTTTTTCCTTAAAAAATCGATACAATTATTTGAAGCAATTTTAAAAAGCCAGGTACTGAATGCATAATGTGGAGAATACTGATGCAGGTTTTTAAAAGCTTTCCCAAAAGCTTCAAGTGTCAGGTCTTCAGCATCACTTTTATTGTTTACCATCTTCAGGAGCATAAAATAGATGGTATCTTTATAACGGGCAAGTAATTTGGCAAATGCTTTTTCATCATCTTTCAGAGCGGCTTTAACCAGAATATAATCCTGTTGTGCTTTTTCTGAGAGGTTGTTGAATAATTGCTTTTCCATTACCGTTTACGTGCCGAACTAATATAATTCCTTATAAAGACTAACCTGTAAAAGGGAATAATTAATTCATATATTAACGAAGATATGAATATTTTCCCTTCATTCAAAGAGTTAAGCATGAAGTAATTAATAAACATATGCAAAATTACCTTCGATAGGACAAGAATGGCAATAAGATTAAATAAAACGGGAAAAGCAAATAAAACGATAATCAGCAACGGCAAAAAAATAAATTTCGAAAATGAATCAATTCCCAGTATCAACCGTTTATAGAATTTCAGTTTCTTTTTTATATGGATCGATTTCCTGATTAATTCCCTGTATTTTTTTGGATTAATGAACCTTTTTTTCCTGATCACTCCCTCCCTTGAAAGGTTTAACAAAACTTTCCTCCTTTTTACCATTTTATTTAAAAGCCGTTCAAGGTTCAGATATTCATCATTCATTTCCCTGGCAAAACCACCCATGTCAAAATAGTTCTGCCTTTTAAAAGCAATATTATCTTCTTCAACAACAAAACCACACCTATTTTTTATGTAGGCAAAACTCTGGAATTGCTGCAAAAAAAGTTCAATCCGGTAAAGCAGGTTAAAAATCCCTTTTTGATTTTCAATATTTGAATATCCGACAATCAGGTCAGGTTTTTTAAAAATTTTATCGGCAAATGAAGAAATCCATTTCTCAGGATAATTACCAACGGATGGTTTTGTTTGAATGATCCATTCTTTTGAAGCTGCTTTTAATCCGATGTTCAATGCCTGTTTTGATGAAAAACGGACATCCTGGTTCAGGCTGCTGATCTTTAATTTATTGTTTTCATTTTTCAGCAATCCCAATATAGTATATGATTGGTCCTGTGAAAAGTCATCAACTACAATTACTTCAAAATCCAGATATTCCCCATTAAGTAATCCAGGCAGGTTTTCCTTCAGGTTTTTTTCTTCATTCCTGATGGTCATTAAAACTGAAAAAGAAGGTTTGATATTTTTAATCCTTCTGTCTCTTGAAAAAACAACTCTTCCATAAAAAATCAGGTCGAAATAGAACCGGATTAACAGAATAACAGCAAAAAACAGGATCAACATGAGTTCCGAAAAAGAAAACTGCCCGAACAATTCAATATAGTTGTTAAATCCTTTCATCAGGCCACAAAATTAGAAGTATAATTTGAATAGAGAACAGCCATTTTAATTTAAATTAACAACTCTGCAAAATATTAAATGCCACCTGTAAAAAGTTAAATATTATCTTTGAAGCCTTTAAAAAAGGGTAATGGATTTTAAACTGATAAAATCGTCAGAGGGATCAAAAGCCAGGGCCGGATTAATAAAAACCGGCCACGGAGAGATTGCAACACCGGTTTTTATGCCTGTGGGAACTGCCGGATCGGTAAAAGGAATTCATGTAAAAGACCTGAAAAACGACATCAAAGCCCGGATCATACTGGGTAATACCTATCATTTATATCTTCGCCCGGGAATTAATGTAATAGAACAGGCAGGAGGCCTGCATAAATTTAACGGGTGGGATGGCCCAATTCTTACCGACAGCGGCGGTTACCAGGTATTTTCACTTGGCGATATCAGGAAACTTTCGGAAGACGGTGCCCGATTCCAGTCGCACATTGATGGTTCTTACCATATGTTTACGCCTGAGAATGTTATCGATATACAACGTAGCATCGGGGCCGATATAATTATGGCTTTTGATGAATGTGCTCCCGGTGATGCCGATTATGATTATGCAAAAAAATCGCTGGAACTTACCCAGCGCTGGCTGGAAAGATGTGTCAACCGTTTTCAGGAAACAGAGTCAAAATACGGATACGATCAGACACTTTTCCCCATTGTTCAGGGTGCAACCTTCCCCGATCTCAGGAAACAGGCTGCAAAGAATGTAATTCAATACGATGCTGATGGTTATGCCATCGGTGGCCTGTCGGTAGGTGAGCCTGAAGATGTAATGTACAAAATGGTTGAAGTAACTACCGATGAACTTCCTGAAAACAAACCAAGGTACCTGATGGGTGTGGGAACTCCTGTTAACATCCTTGAAGCTATCGACCGTGGAATCGATATGTTTGATTGTGTTATGCCAACCCGCAACGGAAGAAATGGAATGTTGTTTACCAGCGAAGGAATTATCAATATTAAAAATGCAAAATGGCAAAACGACCACTCACCGGTTGATAAATCCGGCAATTCGTATGTTGACCAAACTTATTCACGTGCTTTTTTGCGGCATTTAATTGTTTCGAATGAAATGCTTGGTGCACAGATTGCCAGCCAGCATAACCTGGCTTTTTACCTTTGGCTGGTTGATGAAGCCAGAGAAAGGATAATAAATGGTAGCTTTACAGAGTGGAAAAAAGAAATGGTAAATAAATTATCGCACAGGTTATAAAATGAAACTGATTAAAACCATAGATATTTATATTACTAAGAAGTTCCTTGGCACTTTCTTTTACGCTATCATTCTGATTATTATGATAGTAGTTGTATTTGATGCAGCTGAAAACCTGGATGAATATCTTGCACATGAAGTTCCTGTCAATAAAGTAATTTTTGATTATTACCTGAATTTTATTCCGTATTTTACAAATCTTTTTAGTGGGCTTTTTACTTTCATTGCGGTAATTTATTTTACTTCCAAGATGGCATATAATACCGAAATTATTGCCATCTTAAGCAGCGGCGTATCCTACCGAAGATTGATGATGCCTTACATCTTTTCAGCATTGGTTATTGCAGCGCTGTCATTTGTACTTGGCAATTATATTATTCCTCCGGCAAATAAAACAAGGATCAATTTCAGGAATACCTATATTAAAAACTACGTAACCAACGAAAGCCAGATTCATCGTCAGATTGAACCCGGAGTTTATATTTATATGAGAAGGTTCACAGGTAATAATGTGGGTGAAAAATTTATTCTTGAAAAATTTGAAGGCAGTGAACTGGTGGAAAAAATCAATGCCGAAAACATTCGCTGGGATGAGGAGAAGAAGGAATGGATTTTAAACCAGTACACAAAAAGAACCATAATTGACGGTGTTGAAGAAGTTACCCGTGGCTACCGGATTGATACAACATTGAATATGCAACCCGAAGAATACCGGACAATCAGGAATGAAACCGAAACCATGACAACATCGGATATTAATAGACACATTGTCAGCATGCGGACAAGAGGTGTCAATCCGATTGAATTTGAAATTGAAAAACACAAACGAGGCAGTGGTCCGTTTTCAGTTTTTATTCTTACGCTGATCGGGGCCGGACTGGCCTCAAGAAAAGTAAAAGGTGGCCTTGGTTTTCACCTTGGGCTGGGAATACTTTTCAGTTTCTCTTACATTTTCTTCTCCCAGATTTCAACAATTTTTGCAGTAAATGGAAATATGCATCCGTTCATTGCCGTGTGGATCCCCAACTTTTTTTATGGTGTAATTGCATTTATAATTTATAAGTGGGCTGCTAGATAGAACTTTTAAAACATTTAGTAAAATTATTCAAATTAAATATTACCGAATGCCTGCATAAACAGGTAAAATAATTATTAAAACAATCTGGCGTTTAAAAAAGTTATAATTTAGCGCCGTCAAATCCGGAGATTTTATGATCTCTGCAGAAGAAGAAAATATAAACTAAAACTTTCTATATGTCTTTAAAAAACAATATTCTCGACCTCAGGAAGAGGAAAAGAGAAGTACAGAAAGGCGGTGGAGATAAGGCAATCCAGAAACAGGCAAGTATGGGTAAATTAACTGCCCGTGAAAGGATTCTTGCTATACTGGATGAAAAGTCATTCCATGAATACGACCTTTTTGTAGCCCACAGCGCCAAAGATTTTGGCATGGAAGAAATGGTGCTTCACGGCGATGGTGTGATTATCGGTACAGGTACTATTTTCGGGAAGCCGGTTTGTATTTTTGCTCAGGACTTTACTGTTGCCGGGGGTTCACTCGGACTAATGCATGCCCGTAAGATTACAAAAATTATGGATCATGCTCTGAAAATGAGGGTTCCGTTAATTGGGATCAACGACTCAGGTGGCGCCCGTATTCAGGAAGGTGTCAATTCGCTTGCAGGATACGGCGAGATCTTTTTCCGGAATACACTTAATTCCGGAGTTATTCCTCAAATTTCTGTTATTCTGGGACCTTGCGCTGGTGGAGCAGTTTATTCCCCCGCCTTGACCGACTTCGTTTTTGTTGTTGAAAATATTTCAAAAATGTTTATAACCGGGCCAAGTGTTATAAAATCAGTGCTGGGTGAAGAAATTTCTATGGAGGAATTAGGTGGTGCTAAAGTTCATGCCGAAATAACCGGGAATGCACATTTTTATGCCCTCACTGAACAGGAATGTTTCGAACAGATCAAAACACTTATTTCATTTATTCCCAGGAATAACAAAGTGAAGGCAATGGCATTTGAACCAAAGCCTCCTAGAAGAGGAACAAAAATCGAAGATATTGTTCCGGTAAATCCAAGGATACCCTATGATATGCGCGACATAATTAAAGCCATTACAGACGGATCGGAATTTTTTGAGATTATGGAGCATTTTGCACCTAACATTATTATTGGATTTGGAAGGATGGACGGTAATACAGTTGGATTTGTTGCCAACCAACCTAAGGTACTGGCCGGTGTTCTTGATACCGACAGTTCTGATAAAGCAGCCAGATTTATAAGGTATTGCGATGCTTTTAATATCCCTATTGTTACTCTGGAAGATCTGCCGGGTTACCTGCCAGGCGTTGATCAGGAACATGCAGGTGTTATCAGGCATGGTGCAAAAATCCTGTATGCCTACAGTGAAGCAACCGTCCCGAAAATTACTGTTATTTTAAGAAAAGCTTATGGCGGGGGGTATATTGCGATGAACTCGCGCCATTTACGGGCCGATTTTGTATTTGCATGGCCAACTGCCGAAATTGCAGTTATGGGCCCTGAAGGTGCAGCCAATATTGTATTCAGGAAAGAAATTGCCGAAGCTGAGGACCCGGAAACACTCCGCCAGCAAAAAATTGAGGAATACAAACAAAAATTCGCTAATCCCTTTGTTGCCGCTTCTCAGGGTTATATCGATGAAATTATTGAGCCAAAGGAAACAAGGTCGATGATTTTACATGCATTGAAAGTCTCTGAAAATAAAGACATTTCAGGGCCAAGCAAAAAACACGGGATACCTCCTTTTTAAACATTAAACTTTGTTTGTATGAAAGAACAGGAAGATTTAAAAACATTGATAATTGAAGGGGCCGTTTATAAGACAACCTTTACAAAAAAGTTTGAAAACAGGACGGTTTATGAAGCACCCGACAGAAATAAAATTTTTGCATTTATGCCGGGAACCATTATCGATATTTTTGTAAAAAAAGGGGACAAAGTGGAAGAAGGGCAATCAATACTGATCCTTGAGGCAATGAAGATGCATAATAATGTAACAATGCCTTTTAACGGACAAATCGTAAAAATACATGTAAAAAGAGACGATGTTATACCTAAAAATCATTTAATGCTGGAAATTAAACCAATTTAAAAAATTGAAATATAATAAGAAAAGCTGCTGTAAAAAGGCAGCTTTTTTTTTTACCTGTTATTTACGATAATGTAAACATCTGAGTATATTTAATGGCTCAAAAATATCTATGCGTTTTATTATTTCCATATGCCTGATTCTTTTTGCAGTTCAATTTGTTTTTGCTGAAGAAGACCTTAATAAATGCCATAAATCGACCGAAGGAACCGATTTCTGGTTTGGGTTTATGGAAAACCGGTGGTATCATAACGCGACGCATTACCTTGAGATTACAGTAACTGCCAGAGTAGCAACAACCTTTAATATTACAATTGGTCCAAATGAAGATTTATTTAATGGACCCTACTTTGTAACCGATAACGGATCAATCCAGATTCAGATCCCCTGGTCAATGGTTGAAGCCATGAATTCAGAGGAGACACAATCCAAGGGGATTCACCTGGTTTCTGATTTACCAGTTAATGTTTATGCTTTAAACTACGACAGTAATTCTGCTGATGTGGCAGTTATTTATCCCATAGAATCGCTGGGAACTGAATACTATGCAATGTGTTATACACCAGATGTTAACATCCATTCCGATGGTTATGCTGAAGGAAGGAATTCTGAGTTTTTAATAGTGGCTACTGAAGATTCAACGGTTGTATCCATTACACCCTCGGTTATAACTGATAAAAACATGCCCGCAGGAATAACTTTTACCGAAACTCTGGATAAAGGTGAAGTTTATCAGATCCAATCGGCCAACAACGATTATCCCGGTCAGGGCGATTTAACAGGAAGCCATATCAGTTCAAACAAACCCATTGCCTTTTACTCAGGAAATCTGGCAACAATAGTTCCGATTGCTGAGAACATGGGAGGCTATGATCATCTGTTTGAACAAATTCCACCTGCTCAGTCATGGGGAAGGGAATATTACCTTGTACCATTAAAAACAAGAGATCAGGACAGGTACCGGGTTATGGCATCAAAAAATAATACAACAATCAATATTCAGGGTGTAGGTAATTACATTCTGGATGAGGGTGAATTTAAGGAATTTATACTCGACTCAAATCATCCTGCAAGGCTTATTGCCGATAAACCGGTTCTGGTAGCTCAGTTCAGCCAATCTAAAAATTCCGATAATAAAAACGGCGATCCTTTTATGATCATTTTAAGCCCTGCATCACAATCGAAAAACGATGTCACTTTTGTAACATACGATTCAGAGCCAATAACAAACTTTTATGTTAATATCATTTCCCTGACCAGTGAAATACATAATCTTGAACTGACTGGTGCCTACGGAAATGTTTCAATACAAAACCAGTTCTTCCCATTTCCCAACAGCGAATTTTCATATGCCCGGATTACAATTTACAATGGTACTTACCGGTTAAGAAATACAAATCCTGAAAAAGGCTTCCTTGCCTATGTTTATGGATTCGGAAATTATGAATCATATGGTTATGGTGTCGGATTTAACCTCGACCTGATCCTTGATATAGGCCAAAGCCTCGATATTACAGAAGGTGACACTTTAAGAACATGTTATGGTGACCTGATTACATTGGATGCAGGACCTTATTTTGATACTTATGATTGGAACATTGGAGAAAAAAACCAGCAAATTACATTTAGTACAACTGAAAGTGGAAAATACTGGGCCCATACAACCACCAATGACGGATGCTATCTTGAGGATACAATTTATATTAAAACGAACCATCCTGAAATCAAAAATAGAATTAATGATGATCAGGGATGTTACCCTTATTCAGTAGAATTTGTTGCGGAAAACGGATTTTCAGGGTACCGGTGGCAAAAAGATAATATAGTCCTTTCCAATGAACAATCCTTAACAGCATCTGAAACCGGAACTTACCTGCTGACCGTTTTTGATGAATTAGGATGCCCTGCAAAAGATACAATTCAGCTTACTGTATTTGAAGTTCCCGAAATAGAATTAATTGCTGAAACTCTGATTTGCGGGAGCAAAACCACAAAAATAACGGCTTCATTAAAAAACGCCGATCCATCATTATGGAATTATGAAGGAAGTATTACATGGGCATCAAATAATCCGGGCAAATTATCCTTTTCTGAACCATCCGGT
>JAFGGF010000460.1 GCA_016930735.1 Prolixibacteraceae bacterium | reverse complement strand
GTTTGGGGTAGCAATGATAAAAACATCCTGGACAAAGTTAAAGAATCAGACCTGTTGCTTTGCAGGTACTACGAACATACCTTCGGAACCAATCAAACTTCCTCCAAACCGTATGGCTACTTTAATCTTGGCCATCTTGCCGAAAAAAGTATTTATGCCTACCGCCCGTATGAAAAGGCAAAATGGCTTGTTGCACAACGAATGCGATCGTATTTTTCCAATAAAGAAGAAGGGCTGTATGTTATAAATCCTGGAAATGCCGGTTATTCGGGCTGGGTAACCCTGGATAAAAACAGCTTTCGGAATGTTGATTATAAAACAGTTAGAAATATTGAAACAGGAAAGGTATATAAATTATATTATTCAGGCAAAGATGTCAACTTTTTTGTAAACGACCTTGAAGCCAACTCATACCGGCAATTTATATTATCGAAAGATTCATTAATTTCAGAAAAAATATATCCGGCACCGGAAATTAGAACTGATAATCTCGGCTGGCCTGTATCGGTTAAATGTAAAAATATGGAGCAACCTCTTTTTCAGGGGGAAATCGGGAAGTTTTTATCACTTGAATCAATTGTTGGGAGAAGAATTGAGCCTGAAATCTGGGACGTAACCGATAGCCTTAAAAGATCGGAAAAAGTTGCTGAATCAACCAGGCAGGAATATGCCTCTACCTCTGAGAAGACAAAAAAAACAGAAACACCATTCAGTATTATTTTTGAACAAAAATTTTCGCATGCCAGATTAAAGGAAGGAACCAGAATTCTGGAGGTAATGAAAGGTGAACCAAGGGTATCAGTGGACATTAATTTTAATCGTTTATCATCATCCAATCCCGAAGTATTTTATATCGAATTCCCGTTACCTGATTTGGAGTCATTCCCGTTTGTTAGCAACGGAGGCGAAGAATTTCAACCTTACAACGACCAGATTCCGGGAACCTGCACCGATTTTTTCACAATCGATGGATGGGTGAATTATCCCTCTGAGAATGGTAGTTGGCTCTGGTCATCCTGTGAGGCTCCTTTGATCTCTTTTTCTGAACCTCAACTGGCATCTAAACGGTTAACACCACCCGACAATATGAATAAAATTCTGGCAATGGTTTACAACAACATGTGGGAAGTAAACTTCCTGAATGATTGTCCGGGAGAAATAAATTTCCATTTCGATTTGGTCTGGAAAAATAAAAAAATAAATTCAGATGAAGCAGATGATATTACATATACTTATAATATTAAACCATTAATCATCCTAAATCCAAAAACAAGGGAAGATAAGTTTACATTTAAAAGGATGAATGAAATTAAATAGATTATTCTATTTTAGATATTTTCCTGACAATTCTGTTGCCATCTTTTTCAATAACAAGCAAATACACACCATTTCTCAAGAATCCTATATCAAATCGATTTTCGGAAACTTTAACATGACTTAGTTTAACTCCTGCTATATCATAAATTTTCAAATTAAAGGGTGCTGAAATCCCGGAAATATTCAATATATTTTTTACAGGATTTGGGAAAATCGTTACGCTGGTTTCCATAATTGTTTTATTCCCAACCGGATCAGAAACAATAATTGTCTTAGAAATGGTGTCGCAGGCAAGGTTTTGGTTAAAAACCTTTAAGTGCGCATTGTACACTCCTGAAGCAGAATATAAATGGACAGGATTTAATTCGTTGTTTATATTTCCATCCCCGAAATCCCATTCAGCCTGAATAATACCAGGTGTTTGATTTATAAATTCAACCGTTAATCCATTCGTTATAAAATCAAAAGAAGCGTTTGGTTGGAATTGTTCAAATAAAAAATGGTTGAGTTTCCGGTTAATTGTATCCCAATACTGGTTTGGTCCTTCTTCCGGAAATTCACCTGTATTTACGCCATAAAACTCATGGCCCTTTCCTTCAATAAAATAACTTTCATGGGAAATATTTTTATAATTCAGAACTGAATCAATACAATAACTTCCATACGTTTCAGGCATTGTAAAACCAACCAGCGGATTTGGTGGTACAATTCCGGATAAAGGCATTCCTTTTTTAAAGGGCACAACATTATCGTTTTTACCATGTACAAGAAAAACAGGGGTTGTATCATTTTCAATGATATCCAGATCGGGTAAAGCTCCCCAAAAAGAAGCAATAGTTGTGGCTGTACCACCAAAACCTTTGGGACCTATTTCATCCAAACCACCCAGCGAATGTTCTTCAAAAACCTCAGAGGGGATTTCCTCCGTTTTATCCACGTATAAATTATGCAGTGAAAGAAAACCACCGGCACTGCTCCCGACGAAGTAGATTTTAGTTGTATCAATCCCATAGTTATCAGCATTTTGTTTTAAAAAACGGATTGCTGCCCGGCTGTCCTGCAAACCTCTGTACAAAGCTCTTTTGGCGTGTTTTTCTGTAACATTAACAGAAATAATTAAACCAAATATTTTGAGTACATCAGCCCCCATTCCCAGCCTGTAATCGATAGTTGCTGTTACATATCCTTTCCGGGCAAACGAATCACAAAAGGCGACCATATCATCAGCCAGCCTCGATCCGATAATAAAGGCTCCGCTGTGTGCAAAAACAATTGCAGGCCGTTTGG
>JAFGGF010000459.1 GCA_016930735.1 Prolixibacteraceae bacterium | reverse complement strand
GTTATATCACACTGTTCCGAAAGGCCATTTTCTGCTAATCTTTCTTCCAGTTCTGCCCTGAAACTGCCTTCACCTATAAATGTCATCCTGAAAGCCATGTTTCCCTTTTTTAAGGCTTTCAGGATATTTACAATGCCAACCAGGTTTTTTTGCCGGTTTTCCAATCTGCCAACAAAAATTAATTTAATAAAATTTTCATTGCTTTCAGAAACATCTGTCCTATCGGGGACCGGAATGCCTACCGGTATAATACATGACTTTTCAAAGCTTCTATCACAACTATTGGTCAATGCATTCCTGCAGTTTTCAGAAACACATACTATCCTGTCTTCATAATTCAGATTTGTCAGGCAGATATTAATTTCGTTTTGTAAAATATTATGCAGGACGGATATTTTAATTATTTGTTGTGATATATATGAAAAGGTTGCCTGTATTACAGGAACTGCGTTATTGATTATTATATCAGGATTAATCCTGATGATTCTATTAACTACATAACTGATGTACTGTTTCTTAGTCCTGAAATTTCTGGGGATAACTTCAACCTGAGAACCTGTTTTTTTATATTCTTCATACAGGGCTCCGATGGGATACTGAATAAAAACCACGGTTTTATATCCGCGATTTTTCAATTCCTTTATCATATTAAGGGTAAAGGAGGAAAAACCTCCGATATCAAAAGTCGGGCAGCAGAATAAAATCTTCATCAATTGCTATAATTCCTGACGGACTTTCACACCGTCATTTTTGATTATATATGCAGGATTACCAACGACAACACAATTATCAGGTACATTTTTAGTGACAACAGAGCCGGCACCGATTTTACAATTATTTCCAATTTCCACCGCCCCGAGAATGATAACATTGCACCCGATATCAACATTGTTTTTTATTATTGGCCTTTTTGTATTATCGTTGTCAATATTACCGAGTGTTGTTAAATGCCTGATTATACAATTATCCCCAATTTCTTTTGCATTAATTATAGTAGAGTAGGGGTGGTATAGTAATAGCCCTGAACCGATTTTAGTGGTGTGGTCAATAATTAGTTTATCATCGGGAGGGCAAAGGAAAACAAGCAACCTTCCTCGTCCTGCCCTCTGGTAAAAGAGGTTCCTGAATGGTTTAAAGTTTCTCATCAGAAAAATAAAGCCGAACCGTTCATTAAACGGCAATTTATATGCCTTTAACCATACATGGATATCACTGTTTATTATTTCTTTTTTCCCTGTTTTATGGTATTGTTTAAAATGAGGTAAATAGAAAATATATATAAACAGGTATTTTATATGAAATGCTATTTTTCTGATTGTTATTTTCATCGTATAGAATTTTTAATAGAATTTTGATGAAAAGAAATTATACCCTTATTATTAAATTAGTTCTATTTATTATAGATGTTCATTTTTTTCCAACAATTCCTTAATTTTTATTTCCAGCTTATTCGGATTGATCCCAAAATCAGCTTTACTGTACATGTTTGTTTTATTACTTTTTGATTCTCCTACCAAACATTTATATGTTAAACTTAAAGCCGTACAAATCCAGTAATAATGTGGCGGAATATTATAAGGAGGAAAAATTTCAATAACACCATTTAAATTTTTACCTGCAAAGATCAGGTTAGTAAGCCCTGCACCATGTATTCCAATAATATAAGTCGCAGATGAAAACATATTTATTTGATCCTGTAAATCCATTTTTTCAGATTCAACTATCTCAAAGCCATTATTAATCAGAACTTTTTTAATCAGGCTGAAATTAATGATTGTCCTTCCTGAATTTTTTCCCCTGTTTAAAAATATCTTTTGAGGATTTTTAACCGGAACTGAAAAGAGCCGGTTTTTCTTAAAATTTAAAAGATATTCAGGATTGGCCGGGAGTGCCCTGCAAAAATAGACAGATCGGCAACCAATTAAGTTATCCTTTTGTAAAATCCAGTTCAGATTATTCAATCCAGCAAGCCTGCTAACCTCCTGAAAAATATACATTTTGAAGAGATTTTCTGAAACAATTACAGGTACATCTATATCAACACCATATTTTTTCAGTAAAAACAATTTCGCCAAAATTTCACTGTACAGATGATAATAATTTCCTTCACCTACATCTCTTAAGGAAATAACATATTTTTCATTTAGAAATTCATATTTTTTAAGCAGGATTAAAAAGAAAACCTTCAATCCTGGTCTGAAGGAATAAAATTTAAATGGAAGGCTTGCCCTGATTATCTTTCTTTTTGGTGTAATTCCCCATCCAAACCTGGGTTCAATTATACATTCCTCCTGTTGAAAGTAAACATATTCAAACATCAGCCGGGATTCGGTTCTACGAAATGAATCTTTTACTCGTTTATCTTCAATATCCCTGTAATCAAACCGATTTTTACTCCGGTCTGAAGAATAAATGTAATTTCTTTTTTCATATTTCTCACTTTGGTATGGAATAATAAAACTGTTTACAAGGTTCAGGCTCCACTTTATTATACCAATTATAGCAATCTTAAAGCTATTCACTTTTTATAGTCTTTTATGCAACGGAAAATTACTGGTTATATCTTACCTTCAATTGTTTACTTTTTCAGGAAAAATGTTTTATTTAGAAATCGTTTTAACAATCCTTTATTAAAATCATATTTTTGCCTGATTTTTATTTTTGTTACCTGCCAGCGGTATTTATTTTGAGACCATTTATTAAAATTATCCCACATTTTGAGCATTTCAAAATGATGTTGTTTACTTCTTTTAGGGTCACTTATTTTTGAAGTCCACGAATTTGGTGTCATAACCCTGTAAACACTCATTACTTCATCGATGTACCCGATTTTTCCCAAACTGGCTAAAAACAACATTGTAGGTAAATCACCAACAGGCGCAGTAGCTGCCCATCCAGGACGTTTTAAAATATCTTCTGTTTTATAAAACGTAGAACAGGTTGCCATAAAACCACCACCATGTTTTATTATATGTTTCATATTATAGGATGAATCAGGTGGTAATTTTTCAGGCCGGTAT
Source organism: Prolixibacteraceae bacterium (assembly GCA_016930735.1). Classification (GTDB taxonomy): domain Bacteria; phylum Bacteroidota; class Bacteroidia; order Bacteroidales; family Prolixibacteraceae; genus JABMQB01. The sequence goes on along the minus strand of JAFGGF010000459.1, from coordinate 167 downwards.
ATATAGAAATTTTCAGGATTCACAGCATTTACATGTTTTGACGCATGGAAACAAATCGAAACTCCGGGATTTGCCTCCATAAAATCAACCTGTTTCTGCAATTTTAACGGGTCGATCCAGTAATCATCTCCTTCACATACAGCGATGTACTTCCCCTTTGCCCTGTT
>JAFGGF010000458.1 GCA_016930735.1 Prolixibacteraceae bacterium | reverse complement strand
GTTCGCACATATACAGGCACCGGGCTAAGCCCTGCAATTTCAGCAAGCAGTTTACGCCCATTTTTGCTATAGGTATAGTTTGGCTCATCGTATCCGAAAAACGAATAGATCGGCAACATTTCCCCGACGGTTTCACTTGCATCAATTTCCAGTTTAACCGGATCTTTCTGAGCATCAGCAGGAATAATATTAACGATCAGAATGATTAAGAAAATAAGTTTAGCCCGCATAGTTGGTTTTAAAATTCTTAATGAAAAATATATTTTTTATTAAATATCACCCGTTGTTCGGCTTAAATTATAAAGCATTAATATAAATTCTATAATAGATCCCCATTTCGGTCTTCACCCAATTGGGGGAAGATGTCAGCCAACTGGCTGACAGAAAGGGGTCTGCTGTTGAATATCATATAAATAGAAAAAATCGCTTTATCTTAAAATCAAACAGCACAACCCGTTAAACTACCTTCTTTTTAAATATTTCAGGCCGGTAAAATTGATAAATAATTGCACCGATCCTGCTATTTACTACTCTTTACCAATAAATCAATCACGGGCATATCCGGTTTTCCGTTTTTGTCGATTATGCCAAATGTGGTTTTATAATCCCAATGTGAGTAGGCAATGTTGTTTTCCCTGAAAATATCGGTAACATCGCTGTACCAGCGCAGGGCATCTGCTTTCGGGGCAGTGTAATAAACACCGAATTCACCGCAATACAGCGGAAGCCCCATTTTTTTGGCTGTTTTAATTGCCACACTGATATCTTTCAGCATTACTTCCTTATCCCATTTACCGATAGCCCACTGAATGGTTTTTATATAATCCGGGTTGGCTGCCTGATCTTCTTTTGTTATCACTTCGCCCGGGTAATGCACAGGCCCATCGTAAAGGTTTAGTTGAGTCCACGGGGTTTTGTAATGTGTAAATCCGAAAGGGCGGTAATGGTGGAAACTTAAAATGATGTTCGGGTCATTTTCCGGGACTTTCAAATATGGAAAGGTTTCGGTGCCCTGCCATTTGTTAGAACCGATCACAATGGTCCGTTCAGGTTCGGCTTTTCGTAACGAAGCTACAAGCATGGCAATCAGTTTGTTCCAGTCGTCGTGGTTGTCGGCAACTGCCTCATTCATTAATTCGTAGGCAACAAGGCTGGTTGGGTATTTTTTCAGTTCAGCAGAAAGTTCCACCCATAATTTTACCAGTTTTTTCTGTTCTGCCGGGTCGGTCCACAAGGCATTCGATGCAGCATTAAAATAGTGCGACCGGATTATATGCAAATCAACGATCACCCGCATTCCCCTGTCTGTCGACCAGTTTATTGCATTGTGCATCAGTTTTACAGCCTCAGGATGGAAATTCCCTTCCTCATCCCATATCTGTTCTTCGTCGATGGGAAGGCGCACATGGTCAAATCCCAGGTTTGACAACAATTCGATGTCCTTTTCTGTAATGAATTTTTCACGTTCTGCACCTCTTTTATCCGATTGCGAAAGCCAGATTGCCAGGTTAACTCCTGTGCGTATTTTAAATCCATTGGGATTACTTATTGACTGTGCAGTATTTATTTCTGAGGTAAGTATCAGAATTGAGAAAATAAAAATCAGTTTTGCTTTCATAACAGGTCAGTTTATATTAGTTCTGATCCTGCTAATATAATTATTTCGAAGCAGAAAAATTGAAAGGATTCTGAGTAATCTGATAAATTTCCGATCAATCAAACAACATACTTTGCGGGATTTTCTGAATTACTATCCGACCCTCACTATTTTTTAATGCCTTAATAAAATATCCGTTCTGATCATAAATGACCCTTTGCAGTTGGCTGCTGTAAATTGAATCAACAATTTCACCACTTCCGTTTATTTTTAACAGGAAAGCCTGTTGATCTTCATCGCCCGGATGCCCTTTTTGCCCCTGAATAATATAATCATTCCTGTGAGTGCAAATGATATCTTCCAGCCAGTCGTCGGTTTCCAGTCCAAATTTTCTGGTCCATACTGTGTCTCCTTCCGAATCAGTCCTTATTACAAAACAATCAGTTTGGTGGTATGGAGAAACATCCAGGCGCTTTAAAGTCCTGCCTGCAATTAAAAAGCCTCCATCAGTTAAACCGGACAGGGCAAATCCGCCATCCTGATTAGGCATAGCATTGTAAGATCCGCCTTTTGTCCAGAGTTCATTCCCTTCTTTATCCAGTTTTTGCAGAAATACTTCATAATTACTCCTGCCGGTAATAACAAATTGTCCGTCAGGTAACACAATTGATGCAACTGCCATTTTATCAATTCGTTGGTAGTTTTTATTCCATTCTGTTCCAAAATTCTTATTTAACTTTTTTAATTCATAAATTCCCTGTAAAAAATAACTGTTATCGTAGGTTGGTAAAACTGTGTAAACGTCGATATTTTTAACTGTTTTTATCCCAACCTCTTTTCCGTTTTGATTTAAGGTAATAAAATGGGTGTTGTTCCAAACCACATCTCCTCCTTCAAAAGTTGATCCTACACAAACATAATTCCTGTTCTCGTTTTGAAAAATTGCTTTAATAGTGATTTGATAATGTGATGAACCCCATCCGCTTCCTAAATTAATATTACCCCAACTGTAGCCGCTATTGATCCATTTGGTATTTAAATACTTATCGGTTTTAAGAAAAGTAATTTTTAAATTATCGATACCGCCAAACAGGTAACCATTATCAGATGCAGGTAAAATAAAATGAATTTCATCAAACGGGATCTCTTTTTCAATGATTGAATCAGGAGGGATAAATTCTTCATCTTCCTGACAGGCAGACAGTAAAACAACCAAAAAACTGAGCAATATTAATTTTTTCATGGTCGTAAGGGATTTTTGAATTGTATAAAATTATAAAATTTCTATTGAAATATTAAAAATTAAATGGATGTTTAGGACTTTCAGTTACAGGAAGGGAGCATGAGGCAAAGTGTTTTAAATTTACGACATAACACTAAAATACTCACTACTCAAATCTCATATGCCAAACCTCACTTACTTCCAGAACCTGATAATGGCGGCTTCAGTTGCAACAAATACCAACGCCAGGATAATAAATAATTTCCACAGTTGTTTGCCGTTCTGAATTTCATCAAAAATTTCAGAGAATTGTTTCTCAGTGTCTTCAATTACAGAAATGTTCCTGAATCCGCTCACGGCATCTTTTAATTCGCCGGTTTCGAAATAGCGCATATCTGATTCGTTACGGTTGTAGTTAAAAGCGATTACTGCAACAGTGTTTTCACCGGCTCTGATGTTATAAAATCCCGATTCGGAAATCCTGTTTTCCAGTCCGATCCTGAGTTTGTTTTTATCGCTGATCTGAACATCAGGGATAAATTCTGTATTATTATTTGCCCCTTTAACAAGGAGTTGCGGACTGTTTGCAATATTCCGGTTTTGCCTGACCAGCACAAAGTTATCCCTGCCAATTGTGTATGAAATATCCTGGCGTGGGATGCTGTTCAGTACGAGGCTGTATATGGTTGGCACAAAGATGATATCGCGTGCAAATGCTTCGTTCAGATTATTTAGCGGGAAACTGAAAGTGTGTAAAAATCCATCGCCATGGGCAACCGATCCCAAAGCTTTATCGTCGTTGCTGAACCATAAAAGCCTGGTCTCCGGAATGCGGGTCAGGCCGGTAAAAATGTAATGCCCTTTTACATCCGGGAAACGTGTGTTTTCCTCCATTTCCCTGAAAATACCGCGGTAAACAGGATTATCGAGCGCAATGCCAGCAAGTGCCTGTTTCATTGTATCGATGCCGGTAATAATGTTTGCCCCAAAACCTGAAAAGAAGCGATTGTAACTTTCCACGTTGGCATCCATTTCAGGGAAAACAATCAGGCTGGCGCCATTGGCAACTGCTTCCTCCAGTTCAGATGTAAAACCACTTGTAAGTTCTCTGAGGTTTAACAAAATAATGGTATTATAATCACCAAGCCTGCTCACCTGAAGGCTCTGGCTGTTCATGATATCCAGCTTTGCATAGTCATCATCGGTAAACAAGGCACGGATGTAATTCAGCCCGCTGTCATTTCCTTCATAAATGGCCAGTACCCTGACTTCGGGTTGAACATTGTAACTTAAGTACCAGGTGTTGTCATAGGTTACAGGGTAGTCGGTCAGTTCTACCTTTCCACGTTGAAAACCGCTTTTCAGGTTTGTAAATTTGAGGCTGGCAATCATTTCACCCTGGGCAGCAATGCTGAAACTGGTCAGTGATTTTAATGAATCGTTGAGGAAAAAACGCAGCGGCAGGTCCTGATAATCCTGATCCGACCGGTTTTTTATCCTGATAAAAAGTTCTTCTTCTTCATTTATTTTTCGTGAAGGGGTTTCGAACCAGCACGAATCGATATATAAATTGCCCGATGCCTGCGGATAAAACGGCAGCAGGTATGACCAGATTGTACTGTCAGATTCAATTTTTTCAAAATCAGTAATTGTCCGTTGAAAATCGGAAAGGAAATAAATATTTTTATCTGCATCTTCAACCATGGAATTTAACAGTTCCTTTAATCTGTTATAAATCTGTGAAACAGGGATAACATTGGGGGATGGTTCAATTTCTGTAACTTCCCTTATAAATTGTTCATTATTAAGGAGGTTATTGTGAATTGGCTGTAGGTCGTTGGTTATGATAATAAATTTAGTTCCGGGTTTGTAAGTCCGGGCAATTTCAATCGCCTTGTTCCTTGCTGATTCGATTAACTGCCCCTGTTCACCCCGGGCATTCATACTGAATGAATTGTCGATATAAACCGCAACCACCTGGTTTACATCTCTTTTTTCGCGTTCGTTTACCGGAATGTAAGGTTGCGCAAATGCGATTACCATGCAGGTTACAACAAGAATCCGGGCTATCAGGATCAGCAGTTGTTTCAGTTTTGATTTCCGTTTTGATTCCTTTTTAATGTTTTTCAGGAATTCAACATTGCTGAAATAAACAGTTTTGAACCTCCGGAAGTTGAATAAATGGATTATGATTGGTACTGCAACTGCCGTTAGTGCAAATAAAAAATACGGAAATAGAAACCTCATAACCTGCTTTTCTGTTTAATGCTCATTGTTTATTCGGCAAAAATAGCAATTTCTTTTTCACCTGTCGATTTTAAATAACCACGGAACATTCCACTGGTATTAAATTCCATTGCGATATTTGCTTTGGCATCTATGCCAATTACACCGCCTGTGCCACCCATTTCTGTCAGTTTCCTGATTTCTTCCCGGCAGGCTTCTTTTACAGGTAGTCCCTTGTATTCCATTAATGCTGAAATATCGCGGGCAAAACCCAGGCGGATATAATATTCGCCGTGGCCGGTGCATGAAACGGCACAGGTTTTATTGTTTGCATAGGTTCCTGCACCAATAATGGGAGAATCGCCGATACGGCCGTATTTTTTATTTGTCATGCCCCCGGTTGATGTTCCCGCACATAGATTCCCGTATTTGTCAAGTACAGCACAGCCTACGGTTCCCATATTGTCTTTTTCCTCCCTTTCACGTTCCTGTTGCAAAAGCCGCTGTAAAGATTCGTAGCGATTCTTCGTAAAAAAATATTTGGCAGGGACAATTTCCAGCCCCTGTTTTTTTGCAAATTCCGAAGCTCCGGTTCCGCTCAGCATAACATGTTCAGAGTTTTCCATCACCTCTTTTGCAGCATTAATTGGATTTTTTATATCGGTGACACCTGCTACTGCACCTGCGTTCAGCGTTTTCCCTTCCATAATGGATGCATCCATTTCGTTTGTGCCCTTATTTGTAAAAACAGCTCCTTTACCTGCATTAAACAGAGGAGAATTTTCCATTACATTGATCACCCTGGCAACAACCTCGGTGCATACCACTCCGTTTTTCAGCAATGAATCGCCCAGCATTAAAGCTTCATTTAATTTGCTTCTGTATTCCTGTTCTGCTTCTTCGTTCATCCTGTCACGTGAAATTACACCTGCTCCACCGTGAATTACCATGGCATATTCCTGTGAATAGCCATAGATTATGCATGTCAGCAGAAAAAATAAAATCAAAGTTTTTTTCATAATATTTCAATTTTATTCCCATTTTTTACCGGGTGATGAATATAGTCATAATAAGAATTTTTTAAGGTTCAAACGGAAATAAATTGGGAAAAGTTTTATAGAATATCCCGGCAAAAAAGTTTGTTTAGCATTAATTAATAATTAATGAACAAAATAGAGATAATTCAGTTATATTTAATGTCCGTTTCAATAAAAATCTGTTTTCAAAATGAAAGGATCGATGTATTCGATAAAAGACCTGGAAACGTTATCCGGGATCAAAGCTCATACGATCAGGATCTGGGAAAAAAGATATAATCTTCTGGAGCCACAACGTACTGGTACCAATATCAGGAAATACTGTGATGATGATTTACGTAAGATTCTGAATGTTGCAATGCTTGTAAAACACGGATTCCGGATATCAAAAGTTTCGGAATGGTGTAATGAACGGATTGCTGAGGAAATACTTTCACTGGATGACAGTTCAAAAAAACAGTCGGATTTTATTGAAAGACTATTGGTCAGCACGGTAAATTTTGACGAAGATCAAATTAATGCCACGTTGGAAAATGCAATCGGAGAGGTGGGCCTTGAAAAAGCAATAACCAAAATTGTATTCCCTTTTTTTGAACAAGTTGGTTTATACTGGCAGGTAGGAAGCCTTTTCCCGGCGCAGGAACATTATTTCTCAAATTTGCTGAGGCAAAAAATTATCGCTGAAACCGACCGCTTGTCAGTTAAAACCAAAAGAAAAGAAACCATCCTGTTTTACCTCCATGAAGATGAACGGCATGAACTGAGCCTTCTGTTTTTTAACATGGTTGCTTTATCGTTGGGATTCAGGACTATTTATCTGGGGCAGAATGTCCCTCTTGAAGATTTGAAAGGACTGCAGGTTAAAAAGAAAGCCGATATGGTTTTTACTGTTTTTATAAATTCAATCGAAAAAGAAGAGTTGGAGAATTATTTAAAGAAAATCGCGGAAATTTACCCGGGGAAAAGAGTATTTATTTCAGGAGGGCAAATTGCTTTGCACAATCCTGAACTTCCACAGAAATTTAACATTGTTACTTCAGTAAAAAAATTTAAAAGGTACCTGGGAGTTTAATTATCAGATTCGTATTGTACCTTCCATGTAATAAGCTGCTTCTCCTCCGATTTTAACCCTGTTACCGTTATCGATACAATGTATGTTACCGCCACGTTTGGATAATTGCCTCGCTTTCAGTTCTTTTTTGTTAAGTTTCTTCGACCAGTATGGAATCAGCATGGTATGAGCTGAACCGGTCACAGGGTCTTCACTTATTCCCACTGCAGGAGCAAAAAAACGGGAAACAAAATCTACTTGGTTCCCTTTTGCGGTTGCTATCAACCCACGGCATTCCGATTGAAGGATTTGATTGTAATCCGGGGCCAGGGATTGAATGGCTTCTTCATTTTCAAAAACCAGCATAAAATCATCTCGTCCACGCAAACATTCCAAAGGTTCAGCCTTAAAAGCAGCAGCAAGATTTTCCGGAATTTCCACTTGTTTTAATTCTGATGCAGGAAAATCGAGCCAGTAAATATTGCCCTGTTTTTCAACACTAAGAACTCCGCTTCGTGAATTAAACTGCACCGGATTCTTTTTGTAACCAAGAATCCTGAAAAGTACAAATCCGGAAGCAAGAGTTGCGTGACCGCAAAGGTCAACTTCGGCACCGGGTGTAAACCATCTGATTCGTAATCCTTCCTGTTCCTCAACAATAAAGGCGGTTTCCGATAAATTATTCTCCAAAGCAATATGCTGTAAAACCTCATCAGGAAGCCATTCTTTTAAAGGAACCACTGCAGCCGGGTTCCCCGAAAAAACCTTTTCGGCAAAGGCATCTACCTGGTATAATTTAAGTTCCATTTTTAGAATTTTATTGATAGTTTAAGGTTGAATTTCCGGCTTGTAAGGTAATTGGGTACAGCAAACATATCGCCATAATTGCTAGATACCCAAAAGTAAGATACAGTATTGTTAATATTCAGCAGGTTAAAAACCTCCAGGCTTATAGCCATATCTTCGATGTGGCTGAACAAAGCCATTCCACTTCTGTTGCCAGGGCTGATGAGGACTTTTGAAAATCCCATATCGATCCTTCGATATGGTGGCATCCTGAAAACATCCTGATATCGTTCAGAATTGGGTGGACCGGTTGGCAGCCTTGTCCCAAAAAATGCCGACATGTGCAGTTTGTACGATGGATTTCCGGGCAGGTAATCCTGGAAAAACAGGCTGAAATTCATCCACTGGTCAGTTGGCCGAGGAATCCAGCCATGGCCATCGCCTATTATATCTTCCATTGTACGCATAAACGAAAGGCTGGCCCATGATTGTAATCCGCTGACAAACTCACCATTCACTTTCATATCGATACCGGCGGCATAACCTCTGGCTTCCTGGTCGGAAAGATACCGAATCCTTACATTATCAACCTGATAGGGAATTAAATGTTGCATGTTTTTGTAATATGCCTCGGCAGAAAACTTAAACGGGCGGTCCCATGCATTAAAAATGTAATCGCTTCCAAGCGCAACCTGATATGATCGCTGGGCTTTGGCATTATAATTTATTTTACCTGTTCGGTCTTTCAATTCTTTGTAAAAGGGTGGCTGGTGGTACATGCCTGCCGAAACACGAAAAGCCACATTGTTTTTCCACTCAGGGTAATAACTTACGGATGCCCTGGGGCTGATAACCAGTTCATTGTTATAATCCCAGTAATGTGCCCTGACACCGCCTGTTAAATATAAATCACCACTGTTGAACGGGACATTATATGTGTCCTGAATGTATGCTGTGATCCTTGTTGTATTTAATTTGGCTTTGCCATTTATGGTATTATATAAATAAACATGTTCGGCAGAATAAGGGAGCGAATAGCCTGTGGAATCACGATATACCCATTCATTTATTTTATCAT
>JAFGGF010000096.1 GCA_016930735.1 Prolixibacteraceae bacterium | reverse complement strand
TAAGGAAAAGCAAACAAAGATTTGGATGACTGACCGGTTAAGTGACGAAATTTTAATGAATCATCTGGCTCGCGGCGATAAAAAAGCGGCCGGCGTTCTTTACGATCGATATTACAAAAAATTGTACGGTTATTTTGTCCGTATGGCAAAAGATTCGGATGTGGCAAGGGACCTTACACAGAACGTGTTTCTGAAAGTAATTAAATACAGCCACAGTTGGAAGGATGATAAGGTTTTTGCTTATTGGTTGTTCCGGATAGCACGTAATATCCTGGTCGATTATTATAATGGTTCAAAAACATTTTATGGACTTGAAAATGAACCTGAAATTGCTTCCCGTGACCAATTTGATTCAGTAAAGGAAATGGAAACCAGGGAATCGTACGGATTTTTACTGGAAGCAATGGCACAATTACCGCCGGGTTACCGCGAATTAATTGAGTTAAACCGTTTCCAGGGATTTTCCTACAAAGAAATTGCAATTTCAACATCATCGACTGAAAATGCTGTGAAAGTGAAAACATTCAGGGCAATACAAAAATTAAAAGAACTATATACAAAAATAATTATTGAATAAAATGAAGTGTGAAGAAGTTAAAATAAACCTGCCTGAATTTATTGATGGGAAGCTGGATGAAAAAATAACTCAGCTTGTAAAGAAACATCTTGAATCATGTGAGGCATGTAATGAAGTTTACACAGAGTTAAATTCATTTTTAAAATTTACCGGTTCACTTCCTGAAATTGAACCACCAATAGGAATGAAAGAGGAGTTTATGCAATTAACTGAAAAGGAAATGGGACATTCACATAGGAAAGTGATCTTAGTTCCTGACTGGCTGAAAGTTGCAGCAATGATTATTGTTGTTTTCGGAACATTTGCAGTTGGCTATTTTACCGGGTTAAAAAATCAGGGGAATGAACAGATGGCTTCTGAATTGAACCAACTGAAGCAGGAAGTACTCCTCGCAGGGCTTCGCGATTATTCCGGTCCCCAAAAAATTGAGGCAGTTTATAACATTAAAAATTCGGGGCAAACCAGCGACCAGCTAATCAATGCCCTTGTTTACACTATGAACACCGATAAAAATGTAAATGTCAGGCTTGCTGCCATTAACGCCTTGTCGGGATGGATTGCCGATAATGAAATTGTTAAACAGGAAATGATCCATTCATTAACCGTTCAGGAAAATCCTTTATTGCAGATTTCATTAATTCAGGTTTTAACTGAATCGGGTGTGAAAGAGGCAAAGGAAGAAATTCAGACTTTAAGTGACAATGAAAACACCGATCAAAATGTTCGGGAATTTGCAAAAGATATGATCAAAACTATCATATAAACCGGGATTGTGGTTTTTAAAAGCCGGCAAAAACTTCAATTCCAAAAAATAAAATTTAAAAATTAATTAAAATGAAAAAAGTAGCAATATTAATAGCAGTTTTTGTTTTTCCCTTAATGGCTTTCTGCCAGGGAAAGAAATTTGAATACACTCCAAAAGTTAAAAATAAGGTTGAGATAACAAATCTGATCGGAGAAATTTCAATCCGGAATGCAAGCGGCCCTGCCATTGTAATTGAATCGGATTATGATATGGAACGGCCTGAACGGGCAGAAGGATTGAAGTTATTGGGTTCTGCTGAAGATAATACCGACCTTGGTATTTCAGTAACCGAAGAAGATGGTGTTGTTAAAATATCAGGAGTGACCAGGCAGGTCCAGGATTTTGATTATGTAATTTCAATTCCTGCAGGGATAGCTGTCAGCTTAGATTACAGCAGCCCGTTTGTTAATGGCGACCTTGATATAGATTCTTATAATGGCAGCCTCGAAATAACTACCCTGACCGCTAATGTTACCATTAAAAATTCTACAGGGCCATTTACTGTTAACAGCGTTAGCGGTGATGTGGAAGTTGTATTCAGCAAAATCAATCAGGATGAACCTACCTCGCTTGCTTCGGTAAGTGGTTTTGTAGATGTTACAATCCCAACAGGTGAAAAAGCAAATATTGAGATCAGTAACATTACAGGGAATGTTTATAACAACCTCGACCTGCAAAGTAAAGCAAAAGATAAAAAGGATGACCGCTCATTTGGTATGAATACTATTAAACAAAACGGAAATAGCAGTTATACTTTGAATGGCGGTGGCCAGAAGTTATTACTGAACAGTGTTTCGGGTAATATTTATATCAGGAAAAAATAATTATCAGCCATGAAAAGATTTATTACCATAACAATATTTATGCTTTTTACTGTTATCACATCATTTTCGCAACGAATTGTTAATGAAAGTGTTGAAGTGAACGGGCAGGAAGTGAAAATGAAATTCGATTTTGCCGACAATATAACCATTGAAGCCTGGAATAAAAATACCATTGAATTACAGGTCACTGTTGATATCGACGACAACACGTATAACGATTATTATTCACTCGAAGTAACAAAAGGTAAAAACAGGATTGAATTAATTGAAGACGTCGATTTTGAGGGAATCAAAGAAAAAACAGGGAAGAAAAATTTATGTAACTTCAATACCGACCTTGTTTATACACTTAAGGTTCCTGAGAACCTGAAATTCGACCTGAATACAATTTCCGGGGAAATAGAACTGATTGGTTGTTTGGGCGAAATGGATATCAATACAGTGAGTGGATTTATCGATTTTTCAATACCGCAATCGCATAAGGCAAATATTGACCTGTCAACCGTTACAGGCGATGTTTATTCCAATGTGAAGTTTGACAACGGGCCTTCAAGGGAAATTTCGTGGGTTGGTACCAACCAGCAACTTTCGCTGAACGGCGGAGAAGTTGATGTTGAATTAAAAACCGTTAGCGGGGATATTTTTCTCAGGAAAAAATAGAATTGATCTGAATCGTAAATAAAGCCATCTGCAAATCCGGGTGGCTTTATTGTTTTTATAAAGAATCGATTAATCATTATTATTGGTTATATCTGATAGAGGATGCCATCTTTCAAAAAGAGATGGCATCATTTTTTTGTTTTCAGATAAATAATTCTTTTTCCTTAAATTCGTTATATCAAACAGGAAAATTAATTTAGCCAAACGATGGCAAAAATCAGGATTGAAATACAAATTACTTTGCTGGCGTTAATCATTGCAGGGGCTGTGATCGGATCGGGGTACCTGGTTTATAAAAGCCTGACCGAAATTGTTGATTCGGTTCATCAGGCTGCATTGCCCGACAACAGGCTGTTGGTTATGAAAGATGTGGAAGCAGAGCTTACAAAAGTGGAAAACCATGTCAGGCTAAGTATTGTGACCAATGAAGCCGGAAGCACAGACAAACAATATTTGTTATTAAGAAATTCTGTTTACAGTACCCTGCGTAAATTAAACAGCCTGAATCCCTTAGGCATTGAAGACAGGCAGATTGCTGATTCAGTTATTACCATTGCCCATTTGAAACTGGAAAACTGGAACGATGTCCTGATCCTTTATGAATCGACAAGAGGGGCAAAACCCGCATTTAATGAGCTTTATTCGAAACTCGAAAAACAAAAGATCGATACCGTAAAAACCGAAAGGCCCAAACGGGGATTTTTCAGGAGTATTTTCGGAACCAGTAAAACAGAAGTTGACACACAGCTGGTTGTCAGGGATATAGCAACCAATGAGATACGTGAAGAGTTGGAAAGGCTGGAATCAGAATGGACCCAGAGAGGGCAGCAATTTAATGTGCTTGAATCGAAATATATTGAAAGGAATCTTGAGTTGGATGTAATACTGAAGGACCTGATTTATCGTTTTGAAAATCATATTTCAGAAAGGTTAATTGCAAAAACCAACGAGGCAGACCGGTTGGCCGCTGAAACAAATAAAAGGCTGGCAGCATTTTCTGTAACAGCCGTTGTATTGCTGCTTATTGTATTATTCCTGTTGTATAATTATGTACGTAAATCGAGGCGGTATGAACGGGGCCTCAAAGCTGCCAAAGCCGAAGCTGAAAGTTTTGCCAAAGCCAAGGAACAGTTTGCCGCAAATGTAAGCCACGAAATCAGGACTCCCATTAATGCCATCTACGGACTATCGGAACAGATTTTACAAAAAGAATTGAACAAAAACATCAGGGAGCAAATGATAGTTTTGGCAAAATCGGCATTTCATTTAAAAAACATTGTGAACGACACACTTGATTTTTCAAAAATACAGGCCAACAAATTAAAATTTGAAACCATTCATTTTTCTCCTGCCGAAGTTTTTAATGAAATTGTTGCAATTCTGCGTTCAGATGCCCGGGCAAAAGGGCTTGACCTTTTATTTCAGACTAAAAATGAATTACCTGAAGCATTGATTGGCGATCCATTAAGGCTGAAACAAATATTGCTGAACCTGATCAATAATAGTCTGAAATTTACCGAAAATGGACATATAATCCTGAATGTTGAAACAATTAAAAACAGCGAGGAGAAGTTTCTCCTGAAAATGATGGTGGAAGATACCGGGATTGGAATTTCTGAAAAAGACCAGGAAATTATATTTGACGAATTTGTACAGGCGGAAAATTCAGCCCAGAAAAAATACAAAGGAACCGGTTTAGGTTTGTCGATTGTTAAAAAACTGATTGATTTACAGCAAGGGAAAATTTCTGTTGAAAGTAAGTTAGGAACAGGGACAAAAATATTTGTTGAAATAACTTATGATAAAGGGGACGTTTCTGAAATTGAAGATCACTTTTCCCCTGTTTTGGAAATTCCGGATTCATTCAGGCAAATTTCAGTCCTGGTAGCCGATGATGAAGAATTTAATCGTTTCCTTCTGAAAGGGATTTTTGAAAAATGGGGAGTTTCCTATGCCGAAACTGACAATGGAAACGATGCTGTTGATTTAGCCTTTGAAGGGAATTTTAACCTGATTTTAATGGATTTGAACATGCCGGGCAAAAATGGCATTGAAGCTACCAAAGAAATATTGGCTAAAATTCCGGAAATAAAAATTGTGGGGATAACAGCTTCCACCAACAAAGCCGAACTTGATTCATGTGGGGAAGCAGGCATGAAAGGAGTTTTGATAAAACCTTTTTCTGAAGTGAGCCTGTTGCAGAAAATTAAGGAAATACTTGATGAGAAAGTTAAAGTCGAGGCAGTGGTTGAGGTTGAAGGGAAGAATGTGACTGTTGATTTAAATCTTGAAGAATTAAAACGGCTTACAAATAACGACGAGAATTTTTTCAGGGAAATGCTTGAAATATATTTGCGGTCATCAGAAAACGGGCTTAAGGAAATAGGAAAAGAGTTCGCTGCAGAAAATTATGCAGGGATTGCAGAGATGGCACATAAAATGGCAGCTCCGTGTAAACATATTCAGGC
>JAFGGF010000457.1 GCA_016930735.1 Prolixibacteraceae bacterium | reverse complement strand
TACATTATAAACGATAAACTCATTTATATCCATCCTCTTTTTAATATATTCATAATTTTCAGGGATGGTAATATCATTATTTTCGATGAATGCCAAAAGCTCCAGATAATTTTCATTGTTGCCTTCTATAATGTTAAAGTGTCCTTCAAGTATATCAAGCTTTTCAGAGTCCTCGTTATGATTACTGGCAATAAAGTGTTCGTTAATTTTTTCACGCAGGTTTTGAATACCCCAGTATTGCCCGTTTAAGTACATGATTGTTGGCCTTCCTGCCATTACATCTACTCCGTTTTTATTAGCCATTTTTGTTGTAACCAGGTCGCGGTAATACGTTCCAGCACTCCAGTTTCCTCCAAACCAGTCATTACCTGAATTTCGGTAAACAAGGGCTTCAAACTCATCAAAATCCCTGTCGTCAAATAATTTGGCTTTTATGTTTTTGTCGCCATATGATTTCCGTGCAAAAGTGGAGACTGATTTTTGAGGATGGCCTCTTGACCAACCTCCGAATATTTTTATTCCACAATCCACACTAAACTTTTCAACCATTCCCGGAAAATACATTTCAACATGAGCCGGACGTTCCCAGTCCATCCAGAAGTTCGCTCCTTCATACGGGAATTCCTCACTGGCATTAAAACCGGTTGCATACATACCAAACTGCGGATCCCATAAATATGAAGGATTGGTAGAAATAAATGTAACAGGCAAAGTTTTATCATAGTTTGGATAAAAACTTGCTGTACTGACTACTCCGGGGACGAATCCTTCCTTTATAACGCGTGCTTTTAACGTTGTTGGACCAGTTAAGTTAACAGGACTGCTATACAGACCTGAATTTAAAGTTGGCAAAGAACCATCGGTGGTAAAATATATTTTATCATTTGGATCGGTCGTGGAAAGGTTAACCTGTACGCTACCCGCATAAAGGCCTGGTTCAGTATTTATACTTACATCATTAAGTTCCATATATTCAACACCCTGAGTTACGTTTTCAATAAAAGGCGAAGGAAAGGTAAAAACTGCCAGTTCAGAGAAATCATGCCCCGGATACCCTACTGACAAATCTGGCCCGGGCGATTTAAAAATCAACTGGTCGACAATTTCACCTTCAGGTGAAAAGAGAAAAAGGCTGTCGTTATCCGCATCAAGCTTAAAATTCACGTGAAAATCATCAGGTAAAGGCAGGAAATAAGGCCTCCGTAAATTTTCAGGCTGATTATCAAGAAGAAATGACAAAAACGGGATTGCTGTAAAATCGGAGGAATTAGAACTCATGTTATGAACCTGAATCGCTAAAACATTTTTCCCTTCAACCAGGATATTTTCAAAATTTAAAACAGGGAAAGCCTCCGGTTCATTTCCGAGGTACATCACAGCCTCGTGCTGATAATCGGTATTAGCATTAAAAGCCGGAACTTCATACCGAGATCCCAGGTTCAATGACCTGGCTATTTCAATACCATTCAAATAAGCTACAAAACCATCATCATAATCCATATGAAAAACGGCATCCAGCACATCTTCAAGGCTATCAACATAAAATTCAGCTCTGATAAAGAGTGAACTTGTATTTAGTATTATTGTAGCATCGTCATTATCGCCATAGCCAAAACCTGACGGGCCCCTGTTCCAGTAATTATCATTATAATTAATGCTGGTCCAACCCGGAATTTCGTTTGTTGGGATTAAATACTTTAAAGAATCGCCGGGCATAACAACCGAATGCCAGTATGATAAATCAGAACTTTTATTTTTTCCTGATGCAAAAACAAGTAAAATTCTTCCGGGTTCCATAAAAAAGCCCGGAAATTTCCATGCAGAATCCGGGTTAAGGTCATCCCCTATTCCATAATCTTTTAAATTAATCGTGTCTTCACTTGCATTAATCAGTTCAAACCAGTCAGAAGTATCATCATCTCCATCTAACAGTGTAATATAATTTTCCGACTGTGCTTCATAAATTCTCAGGCTCTGTGCATTTGAATTTGTTATATAAAAAATCATCAGGATTAGTAAAATAGAAAATAGGAAGTTTTTTATATATCTTTTTTGTAAACTCATAAAGGTTAGTATTAATCTTGTAAATAAATTGATTTATTATTAATTAAATGGCTAATTTATACCCGATTGAAAGGATCATTTGTTTTGCCATGTCATCAACGCCAAATGAACCAATCCGCAAAAGTGACACTTCAATTTCGTTATTTTTAAAAAGTTTATAACTAATCGAAAAGTCCAGCCTTGTTTTTTCATTATCTTCTTTCTGATAATTATTAAATTTCGTAAATAATTCATATGATAATGATGGCTCAAGCGGTATCCCTTTAACATTGTAAGAAAGTTTTAGTCGGTTTCGAATATAAGTAACAGGAATATGCCCTTCAGGCGTGCTGTTGACAGCATTGTACTGAGCCTGAAACCGGAATCGATAGTCCAAAGTAAATCGGTTAATTTTAGGGCTGTAACCGACCTGAGCTACCATCCTGTGTGCAATGTCATAAGTCCTTTTGGCATTATATTCATTGGTCAGCCTGTAACCGGCACCGGCTTTTAATCTTTTTTTTGAATATGAAATGCTAATTCCGGCAAAACTCTCATCACGTTGTGTAAGGTTATTTTTAAGCCTGTACCCGATTTCTGCATCCAAATCGAATCGTTTTGAAAGTTTTTTCTCCACTTCAAAACCTGTCCAAAGCCCAAAATCCTTCTGCTGCCCAAAAGAAGGAACAACAATTATAACCAGGAATATAACAATCCGGATTTTGCTGATATGATATGATTTAGACGTCTTTTTCAATTAATCAAAAATAACCAGGTCGTCAACTACAACCGACTGATTGTTTTTTGTGACCTCAACTTCCTTTTTAACCACGACCACACCTGATGGCGATTGCCTGGTTGAATCGGCTGACAGAGCATAAACAGTGTATTTACCTTTTGTCAGGTACTGAAACCGGTACCAGCCATCTATGCCAGTTTTAAACCTGTCGGAATAAATTTCATCATCGCCGTAAATAATATAAACATCGATTTCCGGAGCATAATATTCTCCCAGTTTGACTGAAAAATCGCTATTGTAATTTTTTACCAGGACCTGGCCACTTATTGTTGAAGTACCTCCTTCTCCCTCTTCTTTTTCACAGGAAAACAGAATAAAAACCGAAACAATTAAAATGTATAATATTCTTTTCATAAATGGCATAGTTGGTTTGAAGGCATAAATATAGGTACAAATTTGTAATAATTTTGTAATAATACTGGAAATAGAATGAATTAATGAATGGATAAAATAACCTACATATCTTTATTGAGAGGCAGCATGTTAAAACTAAAATTAGAATTGCTGTTGGCTGTATAAAAAAACCTGACCCTGTTTAATTTACATTTCAGGATCAGGTTTTATTATTAAACAACAAACTATCGGTAACTGAATTATAATTCCCTGATTTTAATATTACGGAACCAGATCGGGTACCCATGATCCTGCAACCCGATAAATCCCTCTTTTGAAATTCCTTCAGTAAATCCGGGAAAACTTTTGAACTTACTGTTTTCAACCATCTTATCCCATTCGGGAGTCCATAAAGTATATTCACAAACTTTTACCCCGTTTTGGGTATGAGTTACTTTTCCATTTTCAACTTTTATTACCATAGTATTCCATTCACCTGCAGTGTGGCAGGTTTTAGGGTCGGCAGCAATCATATCATAAAGAGAACCTGCCAGGTGGCTTGCAACCTTATTATCAGTAGCATCAATATTGTCGAGTACCTGAACTTCGGGAGCTGCATAATAAATAGGTTTGCCCGGTACTTCGCGGACATTGTAAAAAATGCCGGAGTTACCCATTTTACTGGCTTTCCAGTCAATCGACAACTCAAAGTTTTTAAATTTCTTTTCGCCGTAAAGAATATCGCCATTGGAGCCTTCTCCCGGATTTTTACCTTCCATAGTAAAAACCTTCATTGCATTATCATCGATTACCCAGTTCGCAGGCATGGCAGTGCCGTTGCATTGCCGCCAACCATCAAAATTTTTACCATTAAACAATGATACCCAACCATCTTTTTTTTCCTGGTTTGTCAAGGTATTTGTTTTTTGGGCATTTGCTGTAAATACAGCGGTTCCAACAATCAATAAACCAATAAGTAATGTTCTTTTCATAATAATTTACATTTATAATTAATTTTCTATTCGTCCTGATTCTCTTCTGTTTTTACCTGGATTTTCTGTAAGGTCATCTCCAAGGTCTTCCCTGGTTTCATCCGCTAATTTTTCAAGCTTTTCCACTATTTCAGGATGTGATTCACTCACATCATATCGTTCACCGGGATCTCTTCTTAAATCATATAGTCCTCCTTTAAACAGAAATCCTTCATTTACAGGCCCAGGCATCCCATCTGCACCGGGCTGGAATCCTTCATAAGTCCTGCCCGGGTGGTCAAATACAAGTTTCCATTGCCCATCCTGAACAGCTTCAAGGTTATTCCTGCGATAATAATAGTAAAATGATTTTCGGGGTGGATCAGCATCCCTGCCCTTGAGCAAAGGCAACATGTTTACCCCGTCAATTCTTTTGTCAGGAAGTGGTGCCCCGGCAATTTCTGCAATTGTAGGAAGAAGGTCTATTCCTGAAATAAGTTTATTGCAGACTTGTCCCTCCGGAATAACTCCTTTCCACATCATGAGGCAGGGAACACGTTGTCCTCCTTCAAATGAAGTCCCTTTCCCTTCTCTCAGACCGCCAGTGCTTCCTGCATGGTTTCCATAATTAATCCATGGACCATTATCTGAAGTGAAAATCAATAATGTATTTTCATCCAGATTTAATTCTTCAAGCTTTTTTATTATCTGCCCGACACTCCAGTCGATTTCCATCATTACATCACCGTACAGCCCCTGTTCAGACTTACCTTTGAATTTTTCAGAAACAAATAATGGCACATGAGCCATAGGATGAGCGAGGTACACAAAAAACGGATTTTCTTTATTCTTTTCAATAAAAGCCAAAGCCCTTTCAGTAAATTCTGTGGTAAATAGCGACTGGTCAGGATCGGTTTCCACAATCTCATTTCCTTCAATCAATGGTAAAGGAGGATAATAATTCTTATTTGTTGGATGATTGGGCCACATATCATTGGAATATGGTATTCCAAAATATTCATCAAATCCGTGTTGCAGGGGTAAAAATTGTTTGTAGTGCCCGAGGTGCCATTTGCCAAAAGCTGCAGTGGCATATCCTTTTTTCTTTAAAACATCAGCAATGGTTTCTTCTTCATCACTTATCCCCCTTTTAGCCAAGTGGTCAAGTGCTCCGCTAAATCCTATCCGGTTAGGATAACAGCCGGTCAGCATGCCTGCTCTTGAAGCACTGCAGACAGCCTGAGGAGCATAATAATGTGAAAAGAACATTCCATGAGCAGCCATTTTATCAATGTTTGGTGTAGAATATCCAGTTGCTCCTGTTATAGAAACATCTCCGTAACCTACATCATCGAGATAAATCAGGATAATATTAGTTGGCGCTTCTGTTTGGCAGGAATATAAAAACGATAGAATTATTAAAAATAAACCAAATACAGCAAGTTTTTTCATAGATCAGGTTTTAGAATCCTAAAAATATTCAAAATTTCATGAGAAACATGCTAAATTCGGATTTATCAACCATTTTTAACTTATCTGCAACAACCACTTGGTCACAAATAGAACTTACAACCACCCCGCCACGATTGCATCATGTCACCCCTCCTGACCAGGATGGGAATTTTTTATACCTGGATTTTATTTCTTGCATTAAGATTACAATTTTGAAAATATAGATTCTCCTCCCGAAGAGGAGGAGTGGATTCCGGTGAAGTATGAATCGGAAGACGAGGTGGTATTCAAAACCATAAATTTATGGCTCCATCCCCATCGCGTTTATATACCCTTCGTTAATTATTGTCTTTTCAAAAGCCAGGTTGTTTATAAATTCTTTCATTGCTTTTTTAACCAGTTTCTGGTCTGGCCTTGCCTGCCTGATCTCAGCAAATCCCTGTCGTGAACTTTCAGCAAATTCCCTGATCACATCCCAGTTTTCAGGAGTTGGAATTGTACGCATACAGCGGTCGCTGCCCATTTTTTTATATGGCCAGTAGGTCCAGCCAATATTGTTGCGCTCCATTAAACGGGTCCATGCTCCGATCCATTCATAGGTATTCTCTCCGGTTTCACCCATATAAACAGGTAAATTGACTGAATCGCGGAAATCAACAAAATCCTGGATATTTGCCTGCAAAGTATCGCACCAGTACCGGTGGCAGGTGTATATAATCTTTTCATCGAATTTCGAATCGGTAAACACTTTGAAGTTGCTGTTCCACTGGGCACCCGCCAACAATATGATATGGTTTTTATCAACTTCGCGAATTGCAGCAACTGCCTTTTTATAAAGAGGTTCCAACAGTGTATTTAAAATATCGTATTCATCTTCAAAATATGTAGCAATGGGTTCATTTAATAAATCATACCCCAAAACAACCGGTTCGTCAGAGTAATGTTCTGCAATACATTTCCAGATATCAACAAATAAGTCCTGGCTTTCTTCACTTACAAACAACCAGGGATAACCGTAACTGTCATCAATGTTGTCGCCGGTCTGACCTCCTGGAGCATCATGCATATCAAAAATCAGGTAGATTTCCGATTCACGGCACCATTCCACCAGGCTGTCAATACGGGCAAATCCATCCTGGTTTGAAGAGAGCCCCATATAATCTTCATCGGTAAATAATTTATAATGAAAAGGAATGCGGATGGTATTCATTCCAGTGGATTTTATATACCGGATATCTTCACGGGTAATGTATTTTTCCTTAAACTCCCTCCAGAACCAGTTTGTAAAATCGGGGCCAACCATCTCCTTAAAAGCCTGATCTATTAACCGAGCAGAACTTGCCTTACTAAAACGAAACATGTAACCTTCAGGATTGAGCCAGTT
>JAFGGF010000095.1 GCA_016930735.1 Prolixibacteraceae bacterium | reverse complement strand
GTGGTTCTTTTACTTTTACTTGGTGAATTTTCAGGGGCTTTGATTGTTGCTATGGTAATCCCGTTTTCAATGCTTTTTGCCTTCATAGGAATGAGGGAATTCGGGCTTGCAGCCAACCTTATGAGCCTGGGAGCCATCGACTTCGGGATGGTTGTGGACGGATCGGTAGTGATGGTGGAAAATATCATCCATCGGCTGCAGGAAGACAAAGAAAAATCAAAGGAAGAGGTTATCAGGAAAGCTGCACTTCATGTTGTGCGGCCCATCTTTTTTGGGGTATTGATTATCCTGATGGTTTATGTCCCGATTATGACTTTCAGTGGAATGGAGGGAATTCTGTTTCGACCAATGGCAATAACCGTGGCTGCTGCAGTTCTAGGTTCACTTTTACTTGCATTGATTTTTGTCCCGGCAGTGTCATCCATTGTTTTCAGGAAGGGAGTGAAAGTCAGGAGAAATTTTGTAATTGACTGGATGAGGCCCCGTTATAAAAAAGGATTGGAAAATCATATTGAAAGAAAATGGATTATTATTTCTGCTGCCCTTGTGATTTTTATTGGTTCAATATTTCTTATGGCGCGTCTGGGGACTGAATTTCTTCCGGAACTGGACGAAGGTTCAATTCTGGTTGAGCAGGTTCGGATGCCTTCGGTAACCCTTGATGAATCGATGGAAAATGCAAACTGGCTGGCAGGTAAACTGGTTGCAAATATTCCGGAAATTAAAACGGTAGTCCCGAAAACCGGTAGAAGCGACCTGGCAAACGACTGGATGGGGGTCCACCAAACCGATGTATGGATTTTATTAAAGCCTGAAGAAGAATGGCGGAAAGGCATAACAAAAGAAGTTATTATTGAAAAAATAGAGCCCTATCTTCAAACCGAACCCGGATTGGCGTATAATTTTACTCAGCCCATTGCAATGCGTGTTGATGAATTGACAAGCGGCGTAAAGTCAGACCTTGCAGTAAAAATATATGGTGAGGACCTGGATGTGCTTGGACAGATTGGGAAAAATATATCGGAATTGCTTCCCGGTTTGCCCGGTACCGACAATTATTATGTTGAACAATCAGTGGGGCAACCCTACCTGACAATAGAAATCGACAGGGAGGCTGTTGCTTCATTCGGTTTAAATGTTGACGATGTACAATATGTTATTGAAGCCGGAATCGGTGGTCAGGAAGCAGGTCAGCTGTATGAAGGTCAGCGAAGATTCGGAATATTTGTCCGGTATCCGGAAAACATTCGTGATAAGTTGTCCAAAATCCAGGATATCCCGGTCCACCTTCAGAATGGCGGTTTTATTCCATTAAAAAGAGTAACCAACATTGAATTGCAGGAAGGGCCGCGCGAAATTCAGCGTGAAAACGGATGGCGAAGGCTGATTGTTGGGATTAATATTAAAGATATAGACCTGGGGACCTATGTTTCAACATTACAGAATGAAATTCTGACAAAAGCAGATATTCCTGCTGGTTATTTTATCGAATACGGAGGGACGTTTGAAAATCAGAGACGGGCCATGCGGCATTTATTGCTGGTTGTCCCTTTATCTATTTTTATAATTATTGGCTTGCTGTACCTGAACTTCGGAAAAATGAGGTATGCACTTTTAATCCTTTTAAACCTGCCCTTTGCTTTGTCGGGAGGAGTATTTTTACTCTGGGTCAGAGGGATGTACCTTTCGGTTTCAGCCAGCATTGGATTTGTGGCACTTTTTGGTGTGGCGGTCTTAAATGGATTGGTGCTGGTTGACCATATTAATCTGATCCGAAAAGATAATAAAGGGAACCTGAAAAAATTTGTAATTGAAGGTTCTGTCGACAGGCTAAGGCCGGTACTTATGACTGCTTTGGTTGCCAGCCTTGGTTTTATTCCAATGGCTTTTAATACCGGGCCGGGTTCAGAAGTACAACGGCCACTGGCAACCGTAGTTATTGGCGGACTGATAACTTCAACCTTCCTCACTTTGCTTGTACTTCCGATAGTATATTACTGGATTGAGAAAAGGAAAGAAAAAAGAAGTGTTGTTGAATAAGTAAATGATTTTATTCCTGCTTCTGAATCAGAAATTCAGGATTTTACAAAAACAAACAGCTTGGAAATTTGTATAAATTTTGGTTGACTGTGTAAATTTTTTCTGAAAGTGTAAAAATTTCTGAAAACAACATTATTAAGGAAATAAAAGGTCAAATAATAAGAGAAATCAGGGATAATATTAAAATCGTTCCAAGAGATATTAATAATGTGATAAATAATTAAGATTTATTAAATGATTATTCCGGGATTTAATTTTAATTTTTGACAATTTAATTTTTAATTGTTTAATTTACAAAAAGTTAATTACATAATATTTATTTGGCATTATAGTTGTTTTAATTCGGATACAATTAAACAATAACCATTAAAATTTATTGCCATGAAAAAATTATCTGGAATTTTAGCGTTAGCCACAATCCTTTTTTTTACAGCATGTGATGAAGTACCCGGACCGGCGGGCCCTCCCGGAGAGGATGGCGAATCATTCCTCGGAAGTGTTTTTGAAATCGAAGGCGATTTTACCAGTGCAAACAATTATGAGCTTTTCTTTGATTTTCCTTCCAATTTTGAAATTTACGAAACAGATGTTGTGCTGGTTTATATTTTATGGGAACAGGCTACCGGGTCAAACAATCAATCCATAGACGTTTGGAGGGCATTGCCCCAAACCAGAATATTGAACGAAGGGATTTTGCAATACAATTTCGATTATACATACGAAGATGTAAGAATTTTCCTGGATGGAGATATTGATTTTAATTATCTGTCCCCGGCTGATAAAATGGATCAGATTTTCAGGATTGTTGTATTTCCCGCAGATTATGCAAAGGATGCTGATTTGGATATCAGTAACCTGAATTCAGTAATGAATTTTTTGAATATGGAGACAAGTGAAATTCAAAAGATTGATTTTTAAACAGTTGATAACCATATAAAAAACCGCTGTAACATACATTGTTGTGGCGGTTTTTTATTTAAGAGAATAAAAAAATCGGCCTAAGCCGATTTTCTCCAAAAATGAAATTTATATTAAACCAAAATTACAACTGTTCTTTTTTATCGTTTAATTATTTTTTTGGCCACAAATGACCCGTCAATCGATCGTATTCCTATAATATATTGGCCAACTGTATATTCACTTATATTGAAAGCCAATTCATTTTTCTCCATATCTTCTTCCAAAACCCTTTTTTCAAGTATGGTTCCTGTTATATCGCAGAATGTAAGAGTTACACCTTTCCTCAGTTTAACTTTCGATTGGATATTGATTACTTCCTTTGCCGGATTCGGGTAAATTTTAAAATCGGCATCTTTAAACAGATCAGCCGATGCGGAACTTTCCTTTTTGTTATATGTTTGTTGTGTGAGGTCCATTTCACCGGCAATTTCCTGTGCATGTATCTGGAGGCTGGCAATAATAAAAATGAAAATCCCTGCAACTTTTACCAGTTTGGTAAATCTGCAGTGGAGAGCAGCTGTTATAAATAATTTTAGCTGTTTCATTTTTAATTGTGGCTTAATAATGTATATCAAAAATATAGCACAGCTAATGCCCGGGGTATCGGGGAAAACATGAAATCGGAGGTGGAAAAACCTTAGTGAAGCGTGAGGAAAGAGGATATAATTAAAATAAAGCGGCCTCAGAAATATTAAATTTCCAAAGCCGCCAGGTTTAAGTTAGATTGGTATCCGACAAAAAGGTTGCCTTATTTTTTCTTCTTCTTACGTAAAACAATTACAACCACAGCTCCTACCACCACAACAGCAGCACCAATATACAAAGCAAGGTTGCTTCCACTGTCTTTTTCGTAATATTCATCAAAATTTAAAGCATCGCCTGCCACATAAGAACTGTCCTGCGGCGAGGCATTGTCGATATAAGTCCCTTCATCCTGGGCAGAAAGGCTTCCACCCAATAAGAACACTGACACAACTATCATTGCTCCTAAGTAACGTAACTTCTTCATTCGTTTCAGATTTTTATTAAACATTATATTTCTTTTTTATTTGTTTAGCTTTTTCCTTTTGCCCCGTTTTTTCATAGCACTCAATTAAATAAGGCAAAGCTTTAAAGTATCTTGGATTTTCGCGAAACAGTATTTTTAGCAACTCCAGTCCTTCCGGATAATTTTTTTGTTTGATTTCAATTTTTGCGTCCAGAAGTAAAAAAGGTTCATAATACGGATGCAATTCTTTCCCATTTGCAATAAGTTTTTTTACATCTTCGAACCTGTTGAGAGCCAGCCGGCTTTCTCCAAGATATGCGATTATATTTAAATCGGTTGGGTCATTGGGCATTGCGAGCGAAAGTAAAGAATCAGCCCGTTCAAAATTATTATCTAAAAATGCACTGTATCCGTTAAAAGCATTTTTGTCCTGCCCTTTCAAAATAATTATCGTTGGATTTCCATCGTGATAAAATGTTTTTTTAATATTTCGGGGTTGCCATGTGTTGTTTTTTAACTGGAAAGGATGGACATAATTAACTCCGAGAATGGCATAATCCCAATCAACAGAAATTTTATCATAAAAGTGGACATATTCAAAACGGATGTTTTTATCATATAAATAACTTCGAATGTCAAAATTTGAAGCAATCCGGATATCTTTATTATTTCCTTCCAGTTCTTTCGCCAGCCAGTTGGAGGCTTTTTTCATTTCATGCCAGTAATAATCATATTCGTAATTACTCCACGCTTTTTTTGTTGAACCGGTCAATGAATTAAAATAAATATATTCTGAAGGATAATTTTTTGCGGAATGAACAAGAGGTATTAAAACCAAAATAAGAGTCATAGCCCAGGAAATCTGCAGCAAAGGTTTTTTAAGCCTTTTATAAAGTTTCATTAATCCCAAAGAAGATAAAACCACAAGAGGCGGGTATATAAAATACATCTGCCTCCAGCCGCTGTAAAGATTTGAATTGATGATTATTACATAAATAATCGGGAAAATAAAAGAAAATATCAGTATACTTCGTAAAAACAGATTTTCTCTTTTTCGTTTTTGTCCGATTATGAAATATAAAACAGTACCAATAATTGTTACTTCAGGTATGGAAATAAGCAACCATTTTGGAAGGTAATACCAGGGTAAATTTGTACTCCATGCCTGGATTCCTTCAAAAATCTGTTTAATACTGATTTTATAGTGTTCCATTACCGAAAGAGCTTCCAGTGGATTTTTTACCGGATTTATTAAACCAAACGGCCAAAACAACAATCCTGCAAAGTATCCGGTCAGTAAAACAACAATTCCTTTAAGTATAATCTTTCCCCACCAGTTTAAATCATTAATTATTTCTTTCGATTTATTTCTGAAAACCAAAACCCAGGTAAGCAGAAACAATCCGATGTAGGGGAAAAATATCATTCCTCCTATTCTTACAGAATTGGTAAATGCAATAGCCAGTCCTAACAGGAGGGTGTTTTTCCATCCGGGACTTGGCATTGCTTTAAACAACTTAATTATTAACAATATGCACCAGGCATAACCCATGGCAAAGGGAATATCTTTCAGGTTACCGAAAGCCTGCCCAATAGGGCGCGGTGAAATGAATAACAGGATCATTGAAAGGATTGCAATGAAGTAGTTTTCGGAGATTTCGAAAGCGATCAGGCCTGTAATCAGCACAAGTAGAAATGAAAAAACAAATCCCAGGTAATGACGTGTCTGGTATTCATTTTTAATTGAAAATATTTTGTTTATTAATGCGCTCAGGTTATCAGGCATTTGCCCGTAATATTTCAGGTTGGTTTTGGGGGTTTCCAGGCATGACTTGTCTTCGCCGGAAGTCAGGTACCATGAGAGGACTTTTTTCGCCTGGTTGTAATGAAGTATCTCGTCAATATTGATAGCTGCGCCCGAAGACATAAAAAGCATAATCACCCCGATAATAGCAGTAGCCAGAAGAAAATGCTTCCTGCCGGGATTCAAAATGCCTGTATTAAAATCCTCGTTCATTCAATTATTTCTTTAATAAAATAATGAGGCCGGTTTTGGGTTTCTTTATATATTCTGTAAACATATTCGCCTATTACACCCAAAAATGTAAGCTGGATGGCACCTAAAAAATAAAGGCTGATCATAGTGGAAGACCAACCAAGTGGAGCCAGGTTCAGTAATTTACTGATCAGTGTATAAATAAAAGCTGCTAAAACAACCAGTAATCCTGTTAATCCAAGATACAAACACAATTTAATGGGCCATCTTGAAAATGAGAAGATTGCATCCAGTGCCAGCACTACCAGTTGTGAAAATTTCATTTTATTTTCACCGGCTTTCCTTTCTTTCCTGCTGTAATCGAAATAATAATTTCTGAAACCTGCAAAAGCCCTGAGCCCGGGAATGTAACGGTTTTTCTCCTTCATTGAATTGATGGCAGATGCTACCTCTTTTTTCATCAGGCAGAAGTTTCCTTCATTTTCAACCTGTTGAAATCCGCTTGTTTTTCTGTAAATCCCATGGAAAATACGGATCATCAGTTTTTTTCGGACCTGCTCTTCCCTTTTTTCCCTGCGTCCGGTAACAAGGTCGACCGGTTCTTTTTTTATAATTTCAAAAAAATCAGGCAGTAGTTCCGGAGGGTCCTGCAGATCACCATCAATTAATGCAATATAGTCGCCTTTGGCAAAAACCATCCCGGCTGTAAAAGCAGACTGATGCCCGAAATTCCTGGAAAGGGAAATAATTTTGATTTCCGGTATGTTTACCTTGTTTTTTAATAAAACAGGAACTGTGTTGTCGGTACTTCCATCGTCAACACAAATGATTTCAAACTTTTCACCTGTTTTTTTAAGTGAATCCGAAATTCGCCGCACCAGTTCTTCAACCAGTAATTCTTCATTAAACAAAGGTGTAACAACTGAAATCATAACATGCGTTTTTACTGGAATGACCAGGGTTTCCTGTATTCTCTTTTTAATAATGATTTAGCCTTATCAGTAGGATTAATCAGTTCTTCTTTAACCGGATCCCATTTGATTGTTTCGCCTGTAAGGATTGCTATTTCTCCAAGCAGTCCGGCGGTAATTGCCCGGTTGGCCGGTCCGACAGGGGCAACAGTTTGTTCCCTCGATATTACACAATCAAGGAAATTGCGCTGATGATCCTCCGATTTATAAAAATGGATTCCATCTTCAGGTATTTCAGTATTAAGGATTTCATTGTTACTCGCAGTAAAATTGCTCCTGCTGACGTGAATCCATCCATCTTCACCATACCAGGTAACTCCCATGCCATAGGGGAGTTTTGAACTATTGGCTACCCGCATTGGTAAACCATTGGCAAATTTCATACTGATATCAAATGTGAAAGGAATATCATAAAGTGAGCCTTCTTTAAAAGTGGCTTCTCCCTTTATTTCAGTAGGGCCTGTATTATCAAGTCCTAAACCCCAAAGGGCAATATCTATGTGGTGTCCGCACCAATCGGTTAGTTGCCCGCCTGAATAGTTCAGTATCCATCGCCAGTCCCAGTGAAGCACACCGCGATAAGGCATAAAGGGTGCAGGGCCAACCCAAAAGTCATAATCAATTTCTTTTGGTGGTTTTTGAATTTCAGGCATTCCCATATCACTGCTGAAATCGGGAAGCCCAACTTCAACATTTTGAATTTTGCCTATTACACCGTTGGCTACCAATTCACAGGCTTTCCTGAAATTCGGGCGGCTTCGCTGCCAACTTCCGGTTTGCCAAACTATGTTGTTTTCATTAACCGTTTTTACCACCTTTTTTCCTTCTTCAATTTTTCGGACAAGCGGTTTTTCCCCGTAAATATCAATTTTCTTTTCAGCAACAGTTTTATAAATCAACATATGCCAGTGATCAGGTACTGCAATCGATGCTGTATCAAATTTTTCTTTATCGAGCAGTTTGAGAAAATCAGTATATACTTTACAGTCTTTGTTTTCATAATAATTCCACAAGGCATTCTGAGCCTGATTGCGGTGTTTTTCATCCAGGTCACAAACTGCTATAATCTGTAGGTCTTTGTTTTTTACAAAGGCATTCATATTACTTTTTCCCTGTGATCCGGCTCCGATAACAGCCATGGTTATCCTGTCGTTTGCGGCTACAAATCCGTTTTTACCCAACGCACTTGCAGGAATGATAACCGGGACTGCAATAGCTCCCGCAGCCAGGGCTGATTTTTTAAGAAATGCACGTCTTTTCATCTTTTAAGTTTTTAATTTCAGAATATTCAAT
The DNA here is from genome assembly GCA_016930735.1 of Prolixibacteraceae bacterium. Classification (GTDB taxonomy): domain Bacteria; phylum Bacteroidota; class Bacteroidia; order Bacteroidales; family Prolixibacteraceae; genus JABMQB01. The sequence goes on along the minus strand of JAFGGF010000095.1, from coordinate 1,712 downwards.
TATGCTTTGTGCTGAATACCGGGTATCGGAACAGGGAAATCCATATCAACGGATCCCATTTCAATAATTTCAGGTCCCAGGACTTCGGCAGAAGACATCATTTCTTCCCATGTAACTTTGTTCCCGGTATAGGCAGCAGTCCTGCCCATTATTGCTGTAAGCGTTGAAATGGCTGTCCGTTCAGCCTCCTGCACAGGTTTGTTTGTACGGATGGCAGTTACCAGATGAATATGTTCCTGTACATAAGGCGATATTTTTACAACATTGGTTGATTTACCGTTTTTATCTTTTGGGTATTCGTATTCCCATTTAACTGTACCGTCCGGATTATAAATTGTGTTTTGGCAATTGGTGTAACCTTCTGTCCCCATGATAAATTCGCCCATTCCATTTGCACAGCCATCAATCTGACGGGAAAAACTATGTGAGAACAATCCTTTCCCAAAGTGGAAATCAATACTAAAAAAATCGTACTGATCTCCTGTTAGCCTTCTTCCCCTTCCTCCAAATCCAACGGCACTTTCAGGGTGGGTGCCTACAAACCAGTTTATTACATCTATGTTGTGGACATGTGTGTCTAAAATATGGTCGCCACAAAGCCAGCAGAAATTATTCCAGTTGCGGATCATATATTCCATATCGTTCCAGCCTTCTTCGCGGGTACGGAACCATACATGGTTTTGCATCCAGAAAGCCCTTGCAGAAGTAATTTCTCCAATCGCACCGTTTGCAACCTGTTTGTATGTTTCAATATAATCGCGCTGGTGCCTGCGTTGTGTTCCTGTAATGATGGTCAGTCCAAGAGCTTCCGCTTTTTTCGAACTTGCCATAATTGAGCGGGCACCAACCGGATCGACACAGGCCGGTTTTTCCATAAAGACATGCTTATTTGCCTGTATGCAGGCATTCAGATGCTCAGGGCGAAATTTCGGGGGAGTTGCCAGTAATACAATATCAAGGTCAACTTCCAGCAGTTTTTTGTAAGCATCGAATCCGGTGAAACAGTTTTCATCACGGATCTCGATTTTGTACTGTTTGAGTTTTTTCCTGCAGTCCTGGACTTTATCGTCAAATACATCGGCTAATGCTACCAGTTCAAGGTTTGGCCCGGCATCCATAAAGTTAAGGGCAGCTCCGGTACCCCTGTTGCCGCAACCGACAAGCCCGGCACGCAGCACCTTGCCATCGGGAGCCCTGTCGTCAAGTGGCGGTAAACCAAGTTCTTCTGCAGTTTTTTGTTTTTTGCATGAGCTCAGTGCCGAAATCCCTATTATACCGGCAGCTCCGGCAATGGCAGTTTTTTCAAGAAATGACCTTCTGGAAAAATTTGAAGCCTTCATGATTTTTGAGTTTTATTTTTGTTTACCAGTATTTTCATCAAATTCACACACAACCCTGAATCCAACATGCTTACAGTCGGAATACCACCAGATGCTTTTTGGAATCTGGGGATCGGTTACCAGCCATTCTTTGGTTTTGGTATAGTTCCTGTTGGCTGCCCTGAGTTCACGGGCACTGCTCAGGAATGAACCTCCCCTGATTACATGCTCCTCCCCTGATCGCGGACCCCTTGGATTTTTAATAATGCCAGCCGGGTATTTTTCGTAAACAGCCGGATCGTAATAATCGAGGCAGAATTCAGCAACATTACCCAACATGTTTTTTAATCCGAACGGATTGGCTTTCACAAACGATGGTTCCTGAGTCCGGTC
>JAFGGF010000456.1 GCA_016930735.1 Prolixibacteraceae bacterium | reverse complement strand
TTCTTGTACCATCCAATTGCTGAAAAAATATACTGGCTTGCAAATACAACAAAGGTTACAACTCCCCACAAAATAATTATGTGGCCATTTTCTTCAAATCTTTTTTTAGTCTCTTCTATTGTTTTTGAAATTAATAAAAGACTTTCTTCGGGTGTAAAATCATGTTTGTCCATATTCTAAGGTGTTGACTATTTTATTTTGGCGTAAATATAAAGTAGTTAATTTTATTAACCAAATATTTTAATACTTTTAAAAAAATTATTTGCCGGTTTTAGGTTGCAAGAAATTTTTAATTATGAGGGCTGTAGCTGTATGCCATGCGCTCTGAGCCTTTTAAAACACCCTTTTCAATTTACATCTTTTATTTATATAAACCGACACCTGCTTTTATTACTGATTATTTATATTTAATCAATTAGTTTTGATTAATTTTAAAAGACAACAAATAATAATTATCAAATACTATTATTTTTTAAATGAAAAATATCTGTTAGTTTAAGGTAAAATTTGTCCAATTAGCTTTGACTATAAACACCAAAGAAAATAAAACATGGAACAAGGCAGTAATTTCATGCGATTAAAGGTTTCTGCGGCTTTATTAAAAAAATTAATGTTGATCCTTATTTTATTATACCCTGTTTTATTTATTTTTCAGGGAGGTGACCTGACCGATGCCGGATCTCATGCAACAACTTATCAGAACTTCTTTAAAAATCTGCAATTGGGTGAAGTAAGAAGTTTAAGATTTCTTAGTGATTTAACAGGTGCATTATGGTTTAAATTTTTCCCAAATTCAGGAATTATCGGTCTAAAGCTTCTTTATCTGATATTCTTTTATCCCGTTGTCTTTATAACTTATTTTTTACTGAAAGGCGTAGCAAAAAACCGATTGTTTTTATTAACAGGAGTTTTTTGTGGTGTTGTTTTTGCCACAAGATCAATTAATTTTGTTTTTAATAAAGATATTGCTTCCTGGTTTTTCCTCATTTTAACAGGCTTTTTTATTTTAAATGGTTTAAATACTGGTAAATTAAAATCCTTCTATTTTTCAGGAATATTATTTGTTTTTGCCTGCCTTAGCAGATTCCCTGACATTGTTTTGATACTGTTATTACCCTTTTTACTGATACTTTGTAAGATGCATCATTGTAAAACAATTTCTTTAAAATGTTTGTGGCAAGCAATAAAACAATATCTGATATTTATTGCAGGAATGTTAACTATACTGATTATTATTCAGTTTGTATTTAAATATTTCAATATATATGATACTTATATAAAAAACTTAGATGTTGTACAGGAATCTGCAAATAGTAACAATGTTTCAAGTTATTCAATGATTAATCTTATAAAAAGCTATCTGCGGGAAGGAATTATCTTTTTACCATATTTATTATCTGTAACATCATTAATACTTACAACATCCCTGATATATGAATATTCTAAAATCAAAAAAAAATATTTGCCATTTGTAATTTTCATTTTTTCCATATTTTTTACAGCATTATTTGTTTTCAGAAATTTTTCCTATAGTGGTAATATTAAATATTTGGTTCCTGCATTTTGTGCTTTCCCGCTATTAATGTCTCTGATAAATAAAGACAGGTTCAGCAAAATAGTTGCGGTATTTTGTGTAATAGGATTAACTCAGGCACTTGGATCAAACACGGGTTTATTTTTAAAACTTTCAAGAGGATTTATAGTGTTAATTCCATTATCGCTGTTAATCTTATCAGAAAAAAAACAAATTAAATTTGAAAATATCAGGATTTTAACAAAACCTGTATTGATAACAGGTATTTCGTTTATTTTATTTTTCAGTTTGGTTGCCCGCTTAGGATGGATTTACCATGTCGACTCAGGGTTAACATGCAGGTTCAGGTGTATTTACTCAATAGAACATCAGAAAATGAAAGGGATATTAACTACAAAAGAGAATGCACAGCATATCAAACAATTGTGTATTGCAATAAACCTTAATATTAACGAAGGTAAAAATCTTTTTATTTACGGACATCAACCTATGTTTTATTACTTAACAGAAAGTTTCCCTCCTGTTAAAGAATTCTGGCTGGAAAATAATACTGTGCAGGTTGACGAACTTTTTTTTTCATTGGAAGAAAGTATAGCATCAACTGGAAATTATCCCTTAATTGTTGATACAAAACAAAATATTTTAGGTGACAAGGGACAGGTGAGATTGGAGCAGTTTCTAAATAAATACGGGTATCGGTGTAAATTAGAACATTCTGATTTTAATATCTGGGATCACCGGTAGTGTTAAATTTTGAATTTCAGATTCCAAAAAATACTATCCTGAAATCGTGCGCTCTGATTATTTTAAAAAACACCTTTTACTAATTAAATTTTACCACTTATATAACTGACTAATGGATTCTAATTTTCAGTTCATTACCTGTTGCAAATATTTGATTTTATTGTTAAATTGCTTTGCCATTTGAAATCCGGAAAGATTGTCGGTTTTGTGTGAAAAGATACCCCCGGTTTTCAGGTAATTTATATATGTACAAGAAGATTTTTTATGTTAATTCTGATATCAATTTCTGATTGAATACAACGGTCAAACCAAAAATTTTAAACTGAAATACAATTGTTTAAACTGATTATTAATACCAAAAAACCAATGAAACCGTTAATTACACTTATTCTTTGCCTGTCGTCGATACCATTTATTTTCGGACAAAACCTGCCTCACAGCAAATCAAATGCTGATCTGCTTTTATCGTATAAAAATCAAATCAACAAAGAAGAAATTCATGCACATTTATTTCAGCAAAAGGCAAATACTCCTGAATTATATAAATTAAAATCGGCAAATGATGTAAAACAAAAACTCGACCAGTACATCAAACTGGAATGGGACAATACTGCAAGTCAATGGATAAATCTGGAGAAAGGAGATTGTTTATATGACAATTCCGGAAATACAATTCAATACATAAATTATGAATGGCACAAAACCTCTGCCCTGTGGGAGGCTTATATCAAAGAAGAATATAATTATGATGAGGAAGGGAATAAAACCCAACATATTTTATCTCAATGGTATGAAAGTATAAATCTTTGGTTTTACAGGATGAAGGAAGATTTTACCTACAATGCCGATGGTAACCTGGTTGAATACATTAATTATGAGTACATTGTAAATACCGGGCAATGGAAACAAAGCAGAAAAGAAGTATCTGAATTTAATAATAACGGGGGAAAAACTCAGCATATCGTTTATTTATGGAACAATACAGCAAGCGATTGGGATTTAAAACAAAAGGTTGAATACAACTACGATGAAAACAGTTACATTACTCAGATTTTAACTTCTGGCTGGGATAAAACGGAGAGTCGATGGAAAGCCGATGAAAAAGAAGAATATTTAAACGATACAAACGGGAATATTTTGCAAATCATTAATTCCAAACAAAATGAATCGTCAGGTCAATGGGAATACGATATAAAAGAAGAATTCTGTTTCGACGATACCGGACAGCTGACTCAATACCTGAAAACAAAATGGGATGAAACAAAAAATGACTGGATTGGAAATAAAAAGGAAGAATACTCTTACGATGCCAACGGAAATATGATTGAAGAGATTTATTACAAACCGGACTCTGAAGGCAACCTTGTATCCTATTTAAAATATGAACAAACCTACAATTACTCATTCGGTCCTGAAAATTTAATCCTGCCTTCGCTCTACATTTTTATGCCGAACAGTTTGAGCCTGATTGCCAACCAGCCGCTTGAATACTCCCAATTTGCACGTGATAGTGAAAGCAATGACTGGGTTGAAACTTACAGAACAAGTTACAATTATTCTGAGCAGGATATCAGCAATGTAAACGAAAATGTTGACGGAATATATAAAGTATATCCGAATCCCGGATCCGGTAACATTACCATCAGTTTTACAGGAAACCTGAGTCATACAATATTTGAATTATTCGATTTACATGGCCGGAAAATTATATCCAGAGAAATAAATAACAACGAATGCATTAACCTGGAAAAGTTAAATTCCGGCATTTATTTATATAATCTGTATCCCGATTCAATAAAACTGAGTGGCAGGCTGATTATTAAATAAACAGGAAACAAAAATCAGACAGTTAAATACATAACAGGCAATGATTTACTTCATTATACCATAAAAGCTACAAGCCATAAGCTTTAAGCTGCAAGCCACAAACTTACGTCTTATCTTGTCTTGTGTCTTGTGTCTTGTGTCTTGTGTCTTGTGTCTTGTGTCTTGTGTCTTGTGTCTTGTGTCTTGTGTCTTGATTCTTGATTCTTGATTCTAAGTATTGTATAAACTAACAATTATACCTAAATTGTGCAATAATTGATCTCCGGAAACGCAGTTGGCTTCGAGTAGATGGATATCCCCGGATTTCAAAGGCATTCATATTATTGTTGACATCTATAGTAAAATGAATGCAATTGACTGATTTAGTAAATTATAGAAATCAAAAATTAAACATATTTACTTGATTTTTATATTGACAAGGAATTAAACTAAATTTGTACTGTCATAGAAAAAATGGTCAATGCTATATAGAAAAAAAATATTACTAGCAATTGTGGAATTATTTGATAACGAAATTAGTGCAACTGAATTTCAGAAAATTTTATTCTTGTTTTCAGAAAAACAAGCGGACAGAAAATATGATTTTGTACCTTACAAATTTGGTTGTTTTTCTTTTCAAGCGATGGCTGATAAAAATTCTTTAATAAAGGAAGGCTATTTAGCAAATACTAAAAATTGGAAAAATATTATAAGAGATGGAAATTTCATTTACTCATTAGTAGAGACAGACAGGAAAATTTTATCAAAAATAAAATTACAGGTTGGCAATCTATCTACAAATGAATTAATTAGACAAATTTATTTAAATTATCCATATTTTGCAATTAATAGTGAGATTGTCTCCAAACACCTAAATGAAAAGGAAATTGAAATAGTTAATAGATTTAAACCTAAAAATACTGCTGAAGGAATTTTTACTATTGGCTACGAAGGAAAAAGTCTTGAGAATTATTTAAACATCTTAATTCAACAAAACATAAAAATCCTTTGTGATGTAAGAAAGAATCCTTTAAGTAGAAAATATGGATTTGCAAAAAAAACACTTCAGAATGCTTGTGAATCTGTAAATATTAAATATATTCATTTACCTGAACTTGGAATCATTAGTAAAAAAAGAAAAAAACTGAACTCTCAAAATGACTATGACAGATTATTTATTGATTATGAGAAAGAAATTCTTCCAACCCATCAGAAAGAAATAAAGTTTATTTTAAGTTTAATTAAAAATTATGGAAGAGTTGCTTTAACATGTTATGAAGCTTTACCAAAACAATGTCATAGAACTCGAGTTGCCAATGCAGTACATTTGTTAGATTTAAATATCCCTATAATACATTTATAATGCCTAAAAGAAAAATCCTCATTACAGTAAAAACATATCCATCAATTTCGTCTAAATATGAAGAACTCGTCTGTACAGCAGGTATTGACGAAGATGGTAATTGGATTAGAATTTATCCAATCCCCTTTAGAAAGCTTGATTATAATAATCAGTATCAAAAGTACCATTGGATTGAAATGGATTTAGTGAAAAACACTCACGATTTTAGATTAGAGAGTTATCGTCCAGTAAATATAGATTCTGAAGATATTATAACTTTTCATGGTCGTATTGGAACAGAAAACAATTGGGAAGAAAGAAAAAAATTGATTTTAAAAAATGTTTATTTTGATCTTGATTTACTAATCTCCGAAGCTAAAAACAAGGAGAAATATACATCGCTGGCAATTTTTAAACCAACAAAATTTATTGACTTTATATATGAACCATGCCAACGTGAGTGGAATGCAAAACAAAAAGCTGCTCTCTTACAAGGTAAATTATTTGAGGAAAAAAGGAATTTTGAAGTTGTTAGAAAACTACCTTACAAATTCAGTTTTGTTTTTTCAGATTTAAATGGGAAAGTAAGTACTTTAATGAATGAAGATTGGGAATTGGGCGCCTTATTTTGGAATTGTTTAGAAAAGCATGACGGAAACGAAAATGCAGCATGCGATGATGTTAGAAAAAAATATTGGGATGATTTTGCTAAAACAAAAGATTTATATTTTTATTTAGGTACGACTAAGGTACATCATTTAGTTGCTCCAAATCCTTTTATCATAATTGGGACATTTCATCCAAAGATAGAAAACCAATTAAAAATAAACTTTAATTAAAAAAGCATTCACAAAAGAATTAATAAATCTAATTTATGACCCCCTGCTTGCGCGAATTTGTCACCTAGCGTCTCTTTTGGAGTTATTCATTTCGCCGAAAGGCTTTCAGAAAAACTAATTTAATACCAATCTCTATTTCTCACTACTCGCAGCTCGCAACTACCTAATACATCTGCATCTTATGCAATTTTTTATAATGCCCGCCTTTTTCAAGCAGTTCATCGTGGGTGCCCTGTTCCACAATTTTTCCTTTGTGGAGGACACAAATGGTGTCGGCATTGCGGATGGTTGAGAGCCGGTGTGCAATCACCAGCGAAGTACGGTTTTTCATCAGGTTGTTCAGGGCTTCCTGTACCAGTTTTTCTGATTCTGTATCAAGTGCTGAAGTGGCTTCATCAAGGATCAGGATAGGTGGATTGCTCAGAATGGCACGGGCAATGGAAATCCGCTGTTTCTGTCCACCTGAAAGTTTATCGCCCCGGTCGCCGATTACGGTGTTGTAACCGTTTTCAGCTTCAAGGATAAAATTATGCGCATTGGCAATTTTGGCTGCGTTAACCACATCTTCTTCCGAAGCGCCTTCCACACCAAAGGCTATGTTGTTATATATGGAGTCGTTAAACAAAATAGGTTCCTGGTTAACATTTCCGATCAGGCTCCGCAGGTTTTTTAATTTCAGGTCGCGGATGTCGATTCCGTCGATTTTTATTTGACCGTCGTTTACATCCCAGAACCTTGGAAGCAGGTCAACCATGGTGGTTTTACCACTCCCCGACTGCCCCACCAGTGCAACGGTTTTCCCCTTTTTTATTGTTAATGAAACATCGTTTAAAACCGTGGCTGAATTGTAGGCAAAGGAAACATTTTGATATTCGATTTTTGATTCAAACGATGGGATGGTGGTTGCATTTTCCTTTTCAGTAATGTTTGATTCAGCCTCAAGAATATGGTCGATTCGGTTCATGGCGGCCAGCCCTTTTTCCACGCTGTAGAGCGCCTGCGAAAATGCTTTTGCCGGATTGATAATGCTGTAAAAAAATATCAGGTAACCGATAAATTCAGCAGCTCCCAGCGAACCTTCATTTCCCAGGATCAGGCTGCCACCGTACCAGAGCACAACTATCATAACAACGGTCCCCAGAAATTCACTCATAGGGTGTGCCAGGTAACGACGCCACATCAGGCGGTTCATGATCAGCATATAACTCCGGTTTTCCTTCTCAAAACGGGCCGATGCTTTTTCTTCGGCAGTAAAAGCTTTGATTACACGTAAACCTGTCAGGTCCTCATCAATGATCGACATGATCTCACCCAACTTGTTCTGCCCTTTGGTCGATTGTTTTTTCAAACTGCGCCCGATGCGGCCAATGATAAAAAACGCCACCGGCATCATAATAAAAACAAACAGGGTCAGCGACCAGCTCATATAAAGCATAACGGCGAGTGAAATTACAATGATCACCGGATTTTTAAACATCATTTCCAGCGAGTTCATGATCGAATTTTCCACTTCCTGCACATCGCTCGTCATACGGGCCGTGATATCTCCTTTTTTCTCTTCGGTAAAATACCCCAGAGGAAGTTTTAGTATTTTATTGTAAATAAGCGAACGGATATTCAGGACAACACCGTTGCGGATGGCGATCATTTTAAAGCTGGCGAGGTATGTAAAACCTACTTTAAAAAGTACGGTAAGTACTATAAAAAGCCCCAGGTAAACCAATGCTTTGTCCTGCCCCGATTTTTCAATTACCTGACTGAGGTAATAATTAAAATTATCGGTAACAGAATCGAGTGAAAAAGTCAGGTTGGTTTTTTCAACTACAATATCTTCGGTTTTAAAAAGGATTTTCAGGGCCGGTATCATCAGCCCGAATGAAAACGCTCCGAACAGGGCACCAAAAAAATTATAAATAAAGTTTTGTACCACATCCCATTTGTAGGGTGGTAAAAACCGTTTTATCAGTATAAAAAATTCCTTCATGCTTATTTCCCGGAAGCGTTAAAAAATGCCCGTGTAATTATGTGGTGTAATCTTTTTCAGTTCAGCTTTTAACTCTTCCGGAATATCTAACGAATCAACAAATGTATCTATTGCCTTATGATCGACAACCGTATTGATACGAGTCAGTTCTTTCAATGCTTCATAGGGATTTGGGAAACCTTCACGCCTGAGAACAGTCTGGATTCCTTCACCCACCACTGCCCAGTTTTCTTCCAGGTCTTTGTTGATGGTTTCGGTATTTATTAAAAGTTTATTCAGTCCTTTTAAGGTCGATTTTAAAGCAATGATTGTGTGAGCAAAAGGTACTCCGATAAATCGCGTTACGGTTGAATCGCTGAGGTCGCGCTGCAAACGTGAAACAGGCAGTTTTGATGAAAGCTGCTCAAATGAAGCATTTGCAATTCCCAGGTTTCCTTCCGAGTTTTCAAAATCGATGGGATTCACTTTATGAGGCATGGTGGATGAACCAACTTCCCCTTTTTTAATTTTCTGTTTAAAATAACCCATAGAAATATAACTCCAGATGTCGCGGTCCAGGTCAATCAGTATTGTATTGATCCTTTTTAAGGCATCGAAAATTGCCCCGTAATTATCGTAATGTGCAATCTGGGTTGTGTATTGCGAACGTTCCAGATTCAGTTTTTTCTTTAAAAATTTATCGGCAAATTCTGCCCAGTTAATATCGGGGAAAGCCACAAAATGGGCATTAAAATTACCTGTTGCCCCGCCAAATTTCCCAAAGCAGGGAATTGCCCTTAGCTGGTTCAGCTGCACATGAAACCGTTCGATAAAAACCATAAATTCCTTTCCTACTTTTGTAGGTGAAGCTGGCTGGCCATGGGTTTTTGCAAGCATCGGAACATCTTTCCATTCATCTGCCAGGCTTTGAAGTTTATCGATTAATTCCTGAACCAAGGGATAATACGTGGCATTCAAAGCTTCATGGATTGAAATTGGAAGTGCGGTATTGTTTATATCCTGCGAAGTCAGGGCAAAATGGATAAATTCCTTGAATTCACTCAAACCCAGTTTATCAAATTGTTCTTTTAAAAAATATTCAACTGCTTTTACATCGTGGTTGGTAATACTTTCAATATCTTTTACCCTTTGTGCATCTTCAATACTGAAATTTTTATAAATGGAGTGTAACTGCTCTTTTTTAGCAGAATCAAAACCTGTAAGTTGAGGCAGGGGAATTTCGCAAAGTGCAATAAAATATTCAATTTCAACAAAAGCCCTGTATTTTATCAAAGCATATTCACTGAAATATTTTTCCAGTTCTTCAACCTTGTTTTTATATCTGCCATCGGCAGGTGATATTGCTGTCAGCATTTCCGGTTTCATCATATTAAATATTCTAACGCACAAATTTAGCAAAATTAGGTGTACATCTTATTTTTTGTTTGGATGATATTGCTCAGATTCATATCCGGCTAATAATTGTAATTTTGTGTATGAACTTAACCTGACAGCGGCTGTTTTAAAGTTAAGAAGATAGAAAGATGGAAAAAAGAATAAGATTGTCTGTTGTTTCGTATCTGAACAGCAAACCTTTTGTTTATGGCTTATTTAATTCAGGAGTACAGAAAAATGCGGAAATAAGCCTTGACATTCCCTCAAAAGTTGCGGCTAAACTTGAATACGACCAGGCTGATGTCGGATTGGTTCCGGTGGCGGCATTAATTGAGAATGATCAGCTTGAGATAATTACAAAAAAATGTATTGGTTCAAAAGGGAAAGTACGCACCGTTGTTCTTGCAAGCCAGGTTCCTGTTGAACAGGTTGAAACGATTTTAATGGATTACCAGTCGCGAACTTCAGTTGTGCTGGCAAAAGTACTCGCCAAAAACTTCTGGAAAAAATCCTTTAACTGGGAAAATACCACTTCCGGTTTTGAAAATAAACTGATTGAAAAAAATACGGCTGCAGTCGTAATTGGCGACAGGGTTTTTGAAATTGAAAAAAGGTACAAATACATTTATGACCTAAGTAATGAATGGCTTAAATTTACCGGATTACCTTTTGTTTTTGCAGTATGGGCAGCAAATAAAAGCGTTGAAAAAAAAATTCAGAAAGAATTATGTGATGCTTTTAATTTAGGATTAAATAATCTGGATAAAGTTGTTTCTTCAGAAGAAAAAAATTATTCCGGAATAGATATTTTTGAGTATCTTACAGAAAACATTCAATTTGAGTTGGATAATGAAATGAACAAAGGTATGCAGCTGTTTTTTGAACTGGCAAAAAAGCTCGAACCGGTTTAGTTAATTTAAACGGATGAAAAAAATACTGTTTATAATATTTTTACTTGCTATAATTCATGCAACTGCACAGGAGAATAATCCGGATCAGAAACTTGTTTATAAGCTAAACATAAAGCAGGAAATTACAAAGGCAACCTGGCGCCAGGTAAAACAGGCATTTGACCAGGCTGATTC
>JAFGGF010000094.1 GCA_016930735.1 Prolixibacteraceae bacterium | reverse complement strand
CGGTTATTTATTTCTATCAACAAACGTTTTCCAATTTCAGCATCGTGTTTATTTAATTTAATATGAGTGAAAAATTCCTGTAATTCAGAAACCGGCATTAAAACAAGGTTTTGGATTGATTTCCCATCAATTTTTACATACCCTGCTTCCTTTTTAAGCCTGCTCCCTTTACAATCGGGACAGGTTGTTTTGCCCCTGTAACGGGAAAGCATCACACGATACTGTATTTTATAGCTGCTTTCTTCAAGGTACCTGAAAAAATGGTTTAATCCCTCAAAATATTTGTTGCCTGACCAAATCAGGTCCCGTTGATCCTGTGTCAATTCATAATAAGGTTTATGAATCGGAAAATGGAATTTTTCAGCATTATAAATCAATTCGTCCCTCCATTTTTTCAATTTCTCTCCTTTCCAGCAGGCTATAGCATCCTGGTAAACTGACAACGATTTATTCGGGATCACAAGGTCTTCGTCAATCCCGATTACTTTTCCATATCCTTCACATAAAGGGCAGGCTCCAACGGGATTGTTAAAACTGAACATATGAACTGACGGATCTTCAAATTCGATCCCATCAGCTTCAAAACGGTTTGAAAAGTGTTCTGTAAAAACTTCCTCACCTTCGAAAACTTTGACAAGGCATTCGCCATGGCCTTCGAAAAAAGCTGTTTGAACAGAGTCAGCAATCCGGCTGAAAGTGTCTTCATCGTTTTTTAATTCAAGCCTGTCAATAACAATATTGCAGTTTCCTTCACAATCAGACTTTATGTGGAATTCGATAAATTCATCGATACGGATAATCTCATTGTTGATTTCAAGCCTGCTGAATCCCTGTTGTAATAATAATCCTGCTTCCTCAACCAGACTTCTTCCATTGTTTTTTATTAGTGGCGAAACAATCAGAATACGTGTTCCTTCCGGATATTTTTTTAAACTTTCAACCACATCGGTTACATCATGCCTGCTTACAGGTTTTTCCGATACAGGTGAATACGTTTTCCCAATCCTGGCATAAAGTAATTTCAGGTAATCATAAATCTCAGTTGAGGTGCCAACAGTCGACCGTGGATTCCTTGTATTTACCTTTTGTTCTATGGCAATAGCAGGGGGTATCCCCTTTATAAAATCTACCTCCGGTTTGCTGATTCTTCCGAGGAACTGCCTCGCATATGAAGAAAGGCTTTCGACATAACGGCGTTGCCCTTCAGCAAATAGTGTGTCAAATGCAAGCGATGACTTTCCTGACCCGGAAACACCTGTTACTACAATTAACTGGTTCCTCGGGATTGAAACACTTAAATTTTTCAGGTTGTGAACCCTGGTCCGTTGTATTTCTATTGAGTTGATTCTCTTTCCGTTATTCGGCATCCCCTGTGTAATCTGCAATTTTTGAAGAAATATTTGTGTATTACAAAAAAAAAGCACATTTTTGCTGAAGACAAAAGTATAAAATAGTTTAATTATTCATTAAAACCGATTGCCTATAGTATAAACTTTACTTTTTTATTTACATACAACTAAATAGAAAGTAATGTTCAGACTAGAAACACTGAGCGATAATGAGCTCGTAAGGAATTTTATAGAAGGCGATCAGAATTCAATAGAAATATTAATTAACCGCCACAAAAACAGGGTTTTTTCTTATATCCTGCTGATTGTAAAAAATCAGGAACTTGCAGAAGATATTTTCCAGGACACTTTTATTAAAGTGATCCGTTCGTTAAAACGGGGAAAATATATTGAAAACGGGAAATTTGTTTCCTGGGTACTGCGTATTTCACATAACCTGATTATTGACCATTTCAGGAAATTAAAACTGAATGGTACAGTGTCGAACGATGCAACCGATGTTGATATTTTTAATTCCAGGAAATTTTCGGAAGATAATATTGAAGACCAGCTGGTTTATGAACAGATTTTACTGGAAGTTAAAGACCTTGTGAAAGAACTTCCTGAAGATCAGCAACAGGTAATCTATATGCGCCATTACCAGGGATTAAGTTTTAAAGAGATTGCCGACATGACAGATGTCAGCATAAATACAGCATTGGGGCGGATGCGCTATGCATTGATCAACCTTCGGAAACTTGTGGAAAAGAAGAATTTGACTCTGACAAAGATTTAACTCTTTTTAACACAATATTATTGACTCACCGGCGTTCTATGTGAAATTAAATTTTTAAAGACGCCTATGAGGAATAATTCTACTTTAATTACGTACATAATTAATGATTTTGAAACAAAGGAAAACAGTATTATACTGGATGCCGAAACTGAAGAATTATTAATTGCAATGGATGTTGAGGATTTTGCTCCTCAGCAAAGTACCATAAAAAACATTTTGGATTTTGCCCGTTCGTACGATACAATTAAATCGGAAACTGCGGGATTTATTGAAATGAATTTGAATTAAAAACTGCATCATCTAAGAGAAAAGTGGCCCGGAGAAAATTCTTCGGGCTATTTTTTTAGAATAAAAATCAAATTGGCTATTGACTTGTAAAAAAATTGTTTGTATATTTGATATCAAAATAATATCATTTTACTTAAATTTTAAAATCATGGAAAAAAAATTCACACCTTTGTCAGGCTATCTGTTTTTACTAATTGAAATCATCATCTTAGCCTTTATCGTATTTGGATTCCTGAGAGGAATGATAGTCACTGCTGTTGTTTTAGTGCCTGTATTTATACTTATTGCAATTGGATTTACAGTTGTTGACCCGAACCACAGTTGTGTAATGATCCTGTTTGGTGCTTATAAAGGTACCGTAAAAACAAATGGTTTTTATTGGGTTAATCCATTTTTTGTCCGCAAAAGAATATCGTTGCGTGCCCGTAACTTCGACAGTGAAACTATAAAGGTTAACGACAAACTTGGTAATCCGATCATGATCGGGCTGGTGCTTGTCTGGAGAGTTGAGGATACATATAAAGCAGCATTCGGAGTTGATGAATACGAACATTTTGTAGTTGTACAAAGCGAAGCAGCACTCAGGATGCTGGCAGGCATGTACCCATATGACAATATTGAAGATGAAAATGCAAAGATTACCTTACGCGACGGGGGCGAGATGGTTAATGAACAATTGGAAAACGAAATCAGGGAACGGCTTGAAATTGCAGGTATCCATGTCATAGAAGCCAGGATAAATTATATTGCTTATGCACAGGAAATAGCACAGGCGATGCTAAAACGCCAGCAGGCTACTGCCATTGTTGCTGCCAGGTTTAAAATTGTCGAAGGTGCAGTAAGTATGGTGGAAATGGCTCTTGACGAGTTAAGCAAAAAGCAAATTGTTGAGCTGGATGAAGAAAAGAAAGCTACTATGGTAAGTAACCTTATGGTAGTGCTTTGTGGTGATAAGGAAGCTCAACCTGTAGTAAATACCGGGTCGTTGTATCAATAAAAATGGAAAAAGTATTATTCAGCGAGGAACAACGCCACACACAGTGGTGGCTGTGGCTGATCTTGTTTGCTACATTAATGGCAGTGCTGGGCCCTTTTTCTTATGGGATTTATGTTCAGGAAGTTCTAGGAAAACCTTATGGGGATAATCCTATAAGTACAGCTGGTTTGATTGTTTTAGGGGTTTTTTCAACTTTAATAATGGTTTTTGTTATTATACTCGCAGCAAAAATCCGTTTAATAATAAAGATAACTAACGAAGGATTGTTTTTTAGCTATCCTCCAATTTATAATAAATTGAAAAAAATCAGCCCCGAAGAAATTGATCGGTATGAAATTAAAAATTACAGAGCCATACGTCATTTCGGAGGGCATGGAATTAAACGCAACCGCCGGTACGGACAGGCTTATATTGTATCAGGAAATTCAGGATTGCAGTTGTACTTTAAGAACGGGAAAAAATTATTGTTGGGTACACAACGAAAACAGGCACTAATGTATGCTATGGATAAAATGATGGAAAAGTTGAATCAGTAAAGATGGCATCAGTATATTTTAAAGAAAAACAATATTTAAGAAATACACAGTTTATGTCTGTGGTAATTCTTTTTTCAATATTTGTATTTCTTGTATATATTATCCAACTGTTACAATTGATATCAGATATTGAGCCGGTATTTCCTGAAAAACAAGGAATTATCATTTTTAGAATTTTCGAAATTCTGCTAGTTTTTGTGCTGTATATATTGGATTCCGGCTATTTATTAAAAATGGATACAACCATAACTGATCAAAGTGTAATATTCAGAATGTATCCTTTTATGAAAAAATTCAGGATCATTGAAAAAGAGAATATAAGGCATTTTCAGATGATAAGTAGTAAAGAATTAAAAGGATATAATGGCTGGAGTTTAAGAAGAGCATTTGGAAGGAGAAAAGGATATTATACTGTCAGTGGAAATTATGGATTATTGCTTGTACTGACAAATGATGAAAAAGTAATTCTGGGGACACAGAAAAAACAGGCAATCATCAGGGCAATGGAGGATTTATTAAATAAGGAAAAAATAATTAGATGAATTCTGAAATAATTCTTTTTAAGGAAGTTACATATTATAAAAATAAAGGGTTACGGTTTTTGATTCTGTTTTTTGGAGAGGCTGTTATTGCTATTTTGATTTTTATAATATCGCAGTTAATAAAAACAGATGAAGCTATTGGCAATTCTTTCCTTAATTACATAATTGCTTTTGTTTTTCTGCTTTTATTAATTCCTGCAGTTCTGTTAACGTGGGGTGGATTTTTTATGCAAAATGATGTAATTGTTACCTGTTTGGCTGTATATAGAAGTTTTAAAATGCCTCCACTTGTAAAAAGGAATTATATTGTATCAAAAGATATCATTCAATCTGTAAGTTGGCTTTCTGAAAATCGCCTGATATATAAAAATAAAAAACTTATTCAGAATCCAGGTAATATTCATTTTCAGGGAAATAAATTCAATGAGTTGATTATAGAATATAAAGGCGGGCAGAAATTGATATTGGAAACATTAAATCCTGAAGGGTTGGAACAGGCAATCGTAAAAATGTTAAAAAATAACAGGAGTTGAAATGACAAAAAAGAAAACATTTGTATTAAGGATAAACCCGGAAATGATGGAAGCAATAGAAAAGTGGGCCAGCGATGATTTCAGGAGTATAAACGGGCAACTGGAATGGATAATATATAATGCCCTGAAACAAGCAAAAAGGATTAAAAATCAGGGAGGTGAAAATTGAATTTGTAATTTTCTGACACGAATAAATACCAATCTGGTAAAACAGAAAAGCATTTTTACAACTACTTGTTTTTAACCATAAAATTAAAAGCCATGAACCAGAGAAATTACCATTGCCCCAAATGCGGGAACCGGAAAGCGGATATTGACCAGATTAGGACTACAGGTGCCGGATTTACCAAATATTTTAACATCCAGAACAGGAGGTTTACTGCAGTGTCGTGTACACAATGCGGATACACTGAATTTTACAAGGGTGGCCCATCTAGTGGTGCAAGCAATGTCCTTGATTTCCTGACAAATTAGTATCTTTTATTTCGTTTTAAACTTAATACCTACCGTTATGAAAAAATCAATCTTTAAATCCTTGTTTTTTGCTGGGATAATCGTTGTGTTTTTAACCTCCTGCGGGACCCAAAAGAATGTACTTACCGTTGCAAAAAATTCCGGCGTCAAGCT
>JAFGGF010000017.1 GCA_016930735.1 Prolixibacteraceae bacterium | reverse complement strand
GAGTGCCAGGCAGCTTTTGAGCCGGGGGAAACTTCACAAAATGTCACAATTTTTCAAAAAAATTCGACTCGTTTCAAGGAACGAGTGAAAAAACTAAAATTTCTTGCTAGATGCAGTTATTTAATAAACAAAATTAATAATCAAACAATGAGTTTTTTACGAGATCGAACCATATAATGATTCTTGAGTCACCCTGGCAACTTCCCGCATCACTTTCTTTTCTTGTTTATATTTATATGCATACAATTTCCCCATATTCGATAATCTTTCACAATCACCCTGAAGTTTCCAGACTTCATCAATAGCTCTATTCTTCCTAGCAAAGAGTTTTAGGTCTTCAATTTGAACCCCTACTACTTCTAACGTATCAGGCAAATAAATTAGAGCCAGGTTTTCGTCTAAATGATGCACAATTGTCACTGAATCAGAATTGGTAAACATGATATATAACGTGTCTAGGCGATCGTCATATCGGGCTGAATAATTCTCATTGCCATTGATCCATGATTTAACTTTAGCTAATTTCAATTCTTTCATATCAATTAATTGTTCGATTTCGGCCATAACAATTGTTCTCCTTTCTTACCGCCATCATCGATATATGCAGTAATTAGTTCGCCTTTTTGAAAACCTTTCAAACCTACAACTACTTTAATATAACCTATTTTGAGCTTACGTGCATAATAGCAGTTGCGTTTCTGATGAGAAACATCCTGACTGATAAAATCCGGGTTTTTAAGGGTGTCTTTAACCTGTTGTAAATACCTTTGCATAAAGGGTTTATTTAGTAAGACATGCTCTTGCCATTGTTCTTTTGAGCAGATAATGGTAATTCCACGTGGGTCAGTGACCTCAAAAAGGATTTGCATGACAACCCTTATATGAAAAGTATAAATGATTATAGCCCAAATAATTATTGACTGTACGTTCACAGTTCGAATTGGGTTTTCTCAAGAAATGGGAAATTTGGAAATTTATTTTTTACAAAAATACGTAATTTTGTAAAAAGATACTTTACAAATCTACAACATTCACAGATTATCGGTGTAGCACGCGCGAGGGTGGGGGGCTTTGCTAAATGGCATCACTCGTTTCAAGGAACGAGTGGAAATTCATGATCAAATTACTTAAAGTATTGTAAGATATTAATATGGCAAAGGATTATTCCAGCAATAGGTATTACTTTGTGGATGAAGCGGGAAATGCTGAAATTTTTGGTCACAAAAATAAAATGCTTGTGGGAACGCCCGGAAACAGCCGATTTTTTCATTTTAGGTTTTATCGATATTGAAGATCCAAACAGTTTACGAAACAAATTATTGGAATTAAGGAAAAGGTTATTAAATGACACTTACTTTAAAAATATTCCCTCAATGCAACCATCAGCTCAGAAAACCGCAGCGTTATTTCACGCCAAAGATGATATTCCAGAGGTCAGGCAGGAGGTTTACAGGGTAATAAAATCCCATAAAATCAATGTCATTGCGGCTATTAAAGACAAGCAAAAAGTGGTCCAATATGCGCTGTCCAGAAAAGCAAGAGAAGCCGATTATCGCTACCGGCCGTCTGAGCTTTATGATTTCTTAACCCGCAGAATTTTTACAAATAATTTGCATTCAGCCAATCGCTGCGAAATTTGCTTTTCGATTCGGGGTGATAAACCACGAACTGATGCTTTGCGTAAAAGTATTGAAATTGCCCGGGAGCGTTTTATCGAGAAATATGAAAAGGATAGCAAATCTTCAATAATCATCCATTCTTAACTTTCTAAAAATGAGCCTTGTCTTCAGGCAGCGGATTATTTTTTATGGGCTCTACAGAGAGTTTATGAAAGACAGGAAATTCGATATTTTGACTACTTAAGGGAGTTTAATAGTTTGATTATTGATATTGATGACACACGGCGGCACCAATACGGGGAATATTATAATAATAACGAAAACCCTTTGACTTTAGATTCAATCCAGAAGTAATTTTATGTGGTTAAAACAAAAACCAGAGATATAGGGCTGTCGAAACAACCTCACGGCATGAAGCCGATTTTTGTCTCTGGCTGACTATATTATAGCACTTCTGGGTTCGGGATTCAAGCATTTTTTCTAAATTCACGACCTGATTGACAATATTGAATATCCTCATAATTCATTTGCCAGGTGCGAGATAATGGAAAAACTCCAAAATGCCACCTTAAGATCTACATCCCCAGCTTGCCCACGAAAGCCCCGGCTTTGAATGGGCATCACTCGTTTCAAGGAACGAGTGGAAAAAATATGTTTTTCTATTGTTATATAATGGATTTAATTTCTCAAGGGCGAGGTGTTTATTCACATGCCAAATTTTTCCGAGAAAGTCAATTTCATCTGGTCGATTGCAGAACTCCTGCGGGATGCCTTCAAGCGTAGCAAATACCAGGATATCATCCTGCCTTTCACCGTTCTCCGCCGCATCGATTGCGTCCTGGAACCCACCAAAAATTCGGTGATCGAAACCCATAACCGCTATAAAGGCAAAATTGAGAACCTGCACGAGCAATTGTGTTCAAAATCCAAATTGGCCTTTTTCAATATTTCGCCCTTTAATTTTGACCGCCTGTTGGATGACCCCCAAAACCTGTCTGGAAACCTGAATGCCTACATCAACGGTTTCAGCGATAATATGCGCGAGGTGATTGAGAAATTTGACCTGCCCAACACTATCACCAAACTGCAGGAAGCCAACCTGCTCTATCTGGTGGTGGAGCGTTTCAAGATTATCGACCTGCATACCGACAAGGTTTCCAACTACGAGATGGGCACTATTTTTGAGGAGTTGATCCGCAGATTCAACGAAGCCCTCAATGAAAACCCTGGTGAGCACTTCACCCCCCGCGAGGTGATTCATTTGATGGTGGACCTATTGCTATCGGTTGATCAGGATATCCTCGCCAAGAACCATATCGCCCGCACAGTGTATGACCCCGCCTGCGGATCGGGCGGCATGCTCACCAT
>JAFGGF010000455.1 GCA_016930735.1 Prolixibacteraceae bacterium | reverse complement strand
TCAGTAAGCTTGTCTTTTTTCCTGTCTTCCATTTCAGAAACTTTTTTATTCAGATCTTCCAGCTTTTCTTTGTCAGCCCGTGAAACTTCCTCATCCTTTTTACCTTCTTTGGCTTTTTCAAGTTTATCAACCTCAGCTTTCAGGTTTGATAATTCAGCATTGAATTTTTCAAGAGCTGAGCCAAGAGTTTTATCTTTTTTGTCCATCACCCTTTTAACCAGCGGATGTGCATTGTTTACAACCAGATTAAGGCTGTCGGGCAATTCTCCGTAGAAACTCATTCCCGACTGGATCTGGCTCATGTCTTTCATCCGTCGCATAAATTCACTCCGGGTAATTACAACCGGGCTTCCGTTTTCACCCAAATCCTGAAAATCAACCATAAAGTTCGTTCCTTTAATGTCAGGACATACAGCCTGGAACACCGGGCGTAATTCCTCTTTTTGATCCCAGGTCAGTTCTTCTTTTGTTCCGGTTTCCTTTTCAATCAGTTTTTCAACAACATCGGAATCAACGCGGACAAATTTTTTGTCGTTGTGTTTTTGTTCCAATTGATTAATAAGTGGAGTGGAAAGGACATCATCCATAACCAAAACATCATAACCTTTGGCTTTGGCTTCTTCCACAAAACTGAACTGGGCTTCAACATCGCTGGTGTACAAATAAATCAGATTATTATTTTTATCTGTCTGGTTATCTTTTATTAATTTTTCATATTCTTCAAAAGTAAAATACTTATTTTCAGTATTTTTTAACAGGAAAAAATCTTTTGACCGGTCATAAAATTTTTCATCGGTCAGCATTCCGTATTCGATAAAGACTTTCAGGTCATCCCATTTTTTTTCAAATTCATCACGCGATTCCTTGAAAATATCCTTAAGCCTGTCTGAAACCTTCTTGGAAATATGGCTGCTGATCTTTTTCACATTCGAATCACTTTGCAGATACGAACGTGAAACATTTAAAGGAATATCAGGTGAGTCGAGAACCCCATGCAATAAAGTCAAAAATTCAGGAACAATTCCCTCAACAGAATCGGTTACAAAAACCTGGTTACAATACAACTGGATCTTGTTCTTCTGAACCTCAAAATTGTTTTTGATTTTCGGGAAATACAAAATACCGGTCAGGTTAAACGGATAGTCCACATTTAAATGAATATTAAACAGCGGATCCTCAGCCATCGGATATAACCTGCGATAAAAATTCTGATAATCTTCGTCTTTCAGGTCAACCGGTTTTTTGGTCCATGCCGGATTGGTTTCATTGATCTGATTGTCTTCTTCGGTATCTACTTCTTTACCTTCTTTCCATTCAGTTTTCTTCCCGAAAACAACCGGAACCGGTAAAAACTTGCAGTATTTTTCAAGAATTTCTGAAATTTTTGATTTTTCAAGGAATTCCTTGGAATCCTCATTGATGTGCATTACAATATCAGTCCCAACCTCTTCCCTGTCAGCATCATCCAAAGAATACTCAGGTGTCCCGTCACAACTCCATTTTATTGCCTTGGTCCCTTCCTGGAATGATTTTGAGATGATTTCCACTTTTTCGGAAACCATAAACGACGAATAAAATCCCAAACCAAAATGACCGATAATGGCATTGGCATCGTCTTTATATTTTTCAAGAAATTCATTGGCGCCGGAAAAAGCAATCTGGTTAATAAATTTATCAATTTCTTCGGCAGTCATTCCTATACCGTTGTCAGAAACGGTCAGTGTTTTTGCTTTTTCATCAAGCGAAACTTTAACTTTTAAATCAGTTACATCACCTTCATATTCACCCCGAACCGAGAGAGTTTTCAACTTCTGTGTTGCATCCACAGCATTTGAAATAATTTCACGTAGAAAAATATCGTGATCGGAATAAAGGAATTTTTTAATAATCGGAAAAAGATTTTCACTGGTTACACCAATTTTCCCTTTTTGCATTTTTATAGAATTTTTAGTTAAACATCTGAATTATGCGGGGGCTAAAATCAAACAATATGCCAGTGGATTTTTTATGACGTAATGTCATTTTTGATGAATGAAAAGAATTTAAATCCGTGAAAATGACATAATGCACAAAAATATTCAGCCAATTATTTTTATTTTGCATGCAATTAATGATATGTGAATATGGGAGAGTTGGAAAAGCATTTCAGCCGGTTTAGAAAAAATACTGTTGGGATTGATCAGCAAATTGAAACCCCTTATGGAAATAAAACCATTAATTACGCCGACTGGATTGCAAGCGGAAGGCTTTACAAACCGATTGAGGAAAAAATATGTGAAACAATTGGTCCGTTAGTCGGGAATACACATTCTGAAACCAGCGAGACCGGGATTGTAATGACACAGGCATACAAACTTTCCCATAAAATTATTAAAGAACATGTTAATGCCGGACCGAACGATGTAATTATTACAGCTGGTTTTGGATTGACAGCTGTAATAAATAAATTCCAGCGAATTCTTGGTTTAAAATACTGCGGGCAGGCTATCCACAGCGGTTGTCAGAAAGAAAGGGAAAAACCGGTAATTTTTATTACACACATGGAGCATCATTCAAACCATACTTCGTGGTACGAAACCAATGCCGATGTCGAAATTGTTGAGCCGAACAAAGACCTGACATTCAACCTGGACAACCTCCGGTCTGCTTTGGAAAAATACAAAAACAGGCCATTTAAAATAGGCTCCTTTACGGCATGTTCCAACGTTACAGGTGTTCGGACACCCTATCATCAGATGGCAAAAATTATGCACGAATACGGGGGTGTCTGTTTTATCGATTTTGCTGCCAGTGCCCCATACGAAGAAATCAATATGCATCCTGAAGATCCGATGGAAAAATTGGATGCCGTAATGTTTTCGCCTCATAAATTTTTAGGTGGACCAGGATCATCAGGTGTTCTGATTTTTGACGCTTCAATGTATAAAAATCCCGTACCTGACCATCCGGGTGGTGGTACGGTTGACTGGACCAACCCCTGGGGAAAATACAAATATGTCGACAATATTGAAGAACGTGAAGACGGAGGGACTCCAGGATTTCTGCAATCGATAAAAACAGCACTTTGTTTTCAGCTTAAAGACCAGATGGGAGTTGAAAACATAAAGAATCGTGAAGATGAAATGCTGGAGATTGCCTTTAAAGGGTTGGATGAAATACCCGGGCTTCACATACTTGCCGATAATGTAAGGGAAAGGTTAGGTGTTATTTCATTTTATATTGAAGGAATTCATTATAACCTTGCAGTAAGGCTGTTAAACGATTTGTACGGAATTCAGGTTCGGGGAGGCTGTGCCTGTGCCGGAACATACGGTCACTATTTACTGGAAGTAACGCATGAAAAATCGGAGGAAATAACAGAAAAAATAAACCATGGCGACCTGTCTGAAAAACCGGGCTGGGTTCGCTGGTCGTTACACCCGACAATGACCGATGCTGAGATAAAATTAATGATCTCAGCATTAAAATACATTTCATCGAATATTTCAGAACTGGAGAAAAATTACAAATACGATAACCATACAAATACATTCTGGCATAAAGAAGAAAAACCACAACGACAGGTTGTAAAAGATTGGTTTGATTTGAATAAATAATTTAATTTCAAGCTTAATTTAAATATTGAACTAATTTTATTCCATTCAAGAATTTTTAATTCTAATACAATATTACTTAACTTGTTTAATATCTTTGATAGAAATAATTATTAGGATTATTTTAAATGGATGTATAAAATTATCTTAACAATATTATTTCTTATTTTTTCCTTTTTTAGTTATTCTCAAATCGATAAAGAAAAAAAGGTACATTTTATTTTTTCATTACCATATGTTAATCAATTTTATATTCAAGGTAACGATACTGCTAGGAATAGTTTAGGTTTTGGTGGTATTTCTGCTGGAATTGATTTCGGCAATAGTTCTCATGCATGGTCGATAAGATTAATGGCAAATACAGATTTAATTTTACCGATTGGACCATATGATATTGAAGGAGAATATAACAGTTCTTTTGCTGTTACTATTGATATTTCAAGAAAAAACATTTCTAAGGCTTATATTTTTAATAAAAACTTCGGACTTGATCAAACTCTGGAATTAGGTTATGGATTACACTTTACCCGATATACATGGGAAAAAATAAACACATTTTCGGATCCCTCAATTTTAGTAAAATCTTCAAATACAACTTCAGGAATAACAGGATATATAAATTATTTTATTACCAGGAATATTTATTTAGGTATAATATATCAGCCATCTTTTTTAACCTTCAAGAACAATGTGAGTTTTCATTACCAACATTTAATCTCAATTGATGCAGGTATCAAATTTAGTCTTTCAAAAGCAAAAAATAATTTAAAAGAAGACCAATAATAATATAATTATCAGGCTGTTTATTACTACAGAAATCCCTCCCTTATCATCCAACCTTTGAATTTTTCCATCCCAAAGGAGAATAAAAAAAAGTGATGCAAAAACAGAGGTAGCTATAATTACCGGCTCCCAAAGTGATAGATTTGCCAAACGAAAAATTCCACCCAGAATAAAACCGGCTGCAGATAAAATACAAAATATTCCAGCCAGTTTTCTCAGGCTTTTTTCACCGATAAATTTAGAAAATAACCAGGAACCATCGGGCCAGAGCAATCCCGGTTTTAACTCAAAATATCGTTGGCTGTGAGCAAAATACAACAGATAAATCAATCCGTGTAAAATAAAAAATATACCGGTAAATAGCTTCATTATTTATTATGAATTATAGCAATCCTTTGGTTTCGAGAGTATTTTTTAATTTGTTATGATAATCCTGGAATTTCTTTTCTATCTT
>JAFGGF010000454.1 GCA_016930735.1 Prolixibacteraceae bacterium | reverse complement strand
CATTTTATTATCCAATCAGGATATTAACGAGGTTGATACCATCTGCCATCCAGTTTATCCTGAAAAATCCACTCAGATTTCAAGATTAACATCAGAGGAATTATTGAAAGTAGTTTATTCTGATCAGACTATTCAAATCAATAAAAAAAATCCTTCGGAAATATTTGAGGATGTAAAATCAAGGGCAGAAAAACTTCCCGAAGAACATAAAAGGTTTGTCAGTCCTCATATTTACAAAGTTGGTATCTCAAAAGAACTGCTGGAGTTAAAAAACAAGCTGCTCGGAGATTATAAAAACAAATTTTAACAGACAACTATAAAAGAATACATAAAACTTGTAGAATAAATAAATTATTATGAATGGACTCACCCTGATAACGTCTTCGACATTATCGTCCCTCTTTACTCGTAGAGAGTGATTAGAGGGAGAGTCAAAGTAAACAGCAACAACTATTTAATGAAATTTTCACATATATAAAACACTGGTTGAAGTGATGGATATTGTAAAACCTACATTGATTTTAGATAAAAGTGCTTGTTTAAAAAACATTGAGCGTATGGCCAAAAAAGCCGGAAAGTTTAACATGGAATTCAGGCCACATTTTAAAACCCATCAATCGGCAAAAATCGGGGAATGGTTCCGACAATCTGGTGTAACTGCTATTACGGTAAGTTCAGTGTCAATGGCTGAATATTTTGCTTCCAACGGATGGGACGATATTACAATTGCCATTCCTGTAAATATTCACGAAATTTCGCACATCGACCGCCTTGCTTCTTCCATCAAAATAAATGTTTTAATTGAAAATAAAGAAGCTGCCAACGAACTGAAAAACCGGATTAACAACAACCTGGGAGTTTATATTAAAATAGATACAGGTTACCACCGAACCGGAATTTTATCTGCTAAAACATCAACCATTGATTCCATTCTTGAAATTCTGAGAGGGAACAACAATCTCGGATTTAAAGGCTTCCTTTCTCATACAGGTCATTCATATACAGCCAATTCTGTTCATGAAATACACAGCCGCCACTTTGATGCACTACTAAAAATGAGAAAGTTAAAACAGCATTACCTGAAAAAATATCCAAATATTAAGATTTCAATGGGCGACACCCCTTCATGCAGCATTTGCGAAACATTCGACGGAGTGGATGAAATAAGGCCCGGCAATTTTGTATTTTACGATTATATGCAATATAAACTCGGTGCTTGCAGGCTGGAAGATATTGCTGTAAAAATGGTCTGCCCGGTTATTTCAAAACACCGGTCAAGAAATGAAATCGTTATTTACGGAGGAGCAATTCACCTCTCAAAAGAATCGATAACCCATGTTGACGGGAAAGCCATATATGGAAGAGTAATCGTAAATGTCGATGAAAAAAAAGTACTGCTTGATGAGTTAAATTATGTGAGTAAATTATCGCAGGAACATGGGATAATCAGGGTTACCCAAAAAAACTTCCCTCTTTTTAATATCGGCGATTTTGTAGAAATTATACCTGTACATTCGTGCCTGACTGCTAATCTTGTGGGAAAATATCTGACAACAGAAGGTGAGGAGATTTCGATAATTCCAAGATAAAATAATTGTCATGGTGAGATTATCAAACAATGAGACATCCTTCGACAGGCTCAGGATGACACTTGAAGCTAAGATTCTATTTCCAGTATCCTGCCCAAAGCCTCGAGGTAAAAAGTAACCGGATACAATTCTTCATCGTACCAGAGCGATGCAAAATAAAGCCCTATCGGAGATGCTTTCAAGCCTTTTTCTGAATAGAAATGATCCAGCCAGTTCAGTCCATTCATACAAACTTCCCAATTCTGCCCTGAAGAAAGTGCAGATATTGCCAAAGCCGTTTCCTCCATCGATCCCTGAATGTTTTTATCACCTCCCCAGCTTCCGTCTTCATTCTGAACAGAAATCAGAAAACGGTTCCCCTTTTCAACCATCAATTCTATTTTGTCTCTCAAATCTGAACCCAGCCATTCATGAAACAAACAATCTTTCAGATAAGTTACAACACGGGCTGTGCCGTAGACAGGATTTGTATGATCGGAAGTATACTGATTTCCAAACCATAGCGGAAGCCAGCTGCCATTTTTTTTCTGATGCTTGTCCAGATAAATTAAAGCAGCATTAAACATTTTCTCCAGCCTTTTTAAGGTCGAAAAGTCAGGATCATTGCGAAAACTTTCAATCACGGCTGAAACAGCTAAAACCACATGCCCGGTCAAATCGGCGCAACTTTGGTCAAAGGGTAGTTTTCCCCACCCCTTTGAGAATGTTGGAAAACCGCCATCCTTATTTTGAATTTCCCCCAACCATCGGCTGGCATCCAGCAATTCTGATTTTACTTCTTCCGGTTTTTGCAGTTTTAATAAAGCCAGCATAGCACC
The DNA here is from genome assembly GCA_016930735.1 of Prolixibacteraceae bacterium. Classification (GTDB taxonomy): domain Bacteria; phylum Bacteroidota; class Bacteroidia; order Bacteroidales; family Prolixibacteraceae; genus JABMQB01. Next base: position 262 of record JAFGGF010000454.1, on the reverse strand, counting down.
AGGAGTATCATCGCAATCGGGCACTGAACCCGGAAAGTGTGTCCAGCCCCATCCTCCCGGAGCTGTCCCGTTAAACGGATGTACTTCCTGATTTTGAATCAGTTTATAATAATCAGCGATTGAATCCAGATCATCGGAAGTAAAAAAGCCATTAAGAGAAGCTCTGAAAGCCTTAACAGATAGCGAAGTAACCCAGGTCGATAAATCGATATCGATAGCCCAGCCACCATCTTCGCGTTGTGTTTTTTTCAAAAAGGAGATT
>JAFGGF010000453.1 GCA_016930735.1 Prolixibacteraceae bacterium | reverse complement strand
TTATTCATATCTCAAACTTTCTACCGGGTTTTTAGTTGCTGCCTTCCATGACTGAAATGAAACAGTTAGCAAAGCAATTCCCAGCGCAAGTATCCCGGCAAGTGCAAAAATCCACCAGCTCAGAGTGGTTTTGTATGCAAAATTTTCAAGCCATTTATTCATGGCAAACCAGGCAACAGGTGTGGCTGTTACAAATGCAATCACAACCCATTTCACATAGTCTTTATTGAGAATTGATAAAATTTCCGAAACTCTGGCTCCATTCACTTTTCTGACACCAATTTCCTTGGTTCGCCTACGTGTACTGTAATAAGTCAGCCCCAATATACCTAAACAGGATAAAGCCATTGCAATAAACGTAAACAGCTTAAACAGACTTGCCAGTTTCTTTTCTTTTGCATATAATGCAGCATAACTGTCATCCAGAAACCGGTAATTAAAAGGATTTTCCGAATCGTATTTTTTTATGGTTTGCGCAATTTTTTCCAATGTGCTTTTTACATCACCACTGATTTTTACCAGTATAATTGTACCATACCACCTTTCTTCCTGCTTCAAAAGATAAATTTCCGGATAAACTTCTTCATGTAACGATTTTGTTAAAACATTATCCAAAACTCCAACAACTATTCTTTTTTCATCATTGAAAAAAATTTCTTTTCCAAGTGGATCTTTCATTCCAATTTCTTCAACTGCCTTTTTATTCAGGATACAGCTGTTATAGAGATCTGTTTTTTCTTCTTTTGAAAAAAACCTACCCTGCGCAAGTTTCATATTCAGTGTTTGGAAATAATCATATTCTACCCTGATACGCTCCGCACCCACACCTTCATTGAATGTTTGTCCGGTTGTCCAGTAATTCCCTCCATCCCACCATTCATCGATGTTACCAACACGCGATGTAACATTTTTAACCTCGGGATACTTTAATATTTCATCTTTAAAAACACTGTATTTAGGGATGAGGTCTTTGTTCATAGGAATATATATCACCTGCTCTTTATCAAATCCAAGGTTTTTATTAAAAAGGAAAGCTTTCTGTTTAATAACCACTATAGTAGAAATTAAAAGGACAATCGATACAAAATATTGAAATGCAACCAGTTTATTTACGATACCCGCTTTTTGGCCGGTTTTCCCCATTCGTTCAAGAAAATTAAATCGGGATGAATATCCGGTAATAATTACTGACAAAATTATTCCGGCTGCAAGGCAAATAAAAAACACTGTCAGCAGTGAAATCCCTAAAGTGCTGAATCTTTTTAAAACCAAAGAAAAATCAGGGTCAACATATTTGGTAATTAACGAAGAAAAAATAATCAGAATAAAACCGGCTATCACTACAGATAACATTACCTGGATTAACATTTCAATTAAAAATTTTGATTTTATATTATGCCATGTTGCACCTACAATTTTATTGATAGCAATTCCTTTGTCATTATCCTGTTTTTGTGTTAAAAACAAATTAACATAGTTGAAACAGCTTAAAATAAGTATAGCAATTCCTACTACAGTAAAAATATAAATGTTCCTTTTATCACCTGATTTAATCCTTGTTCCCTGCTGAAAACTATTGTCAAGATAAATTTCGCTGAATAATTGTAATTTTGTTACTATACCCAGTTCATCATAAACTTTTGTATTTTGAGAAATTAAAGTATTTATCTTCCCTTCCAGATCAGGAATATTCGTTCCGATATTAAATAACAAATAAGTATGCAGCCTCATTGAATCCCAGTTTAAAAATCTCTGATCTGTTGATTGCAGGGTGGGCATTGAAAGCAAAAAGGGAAACTGTAAATGCGATTCTTCAGGAATGTCTTTAAATACTGAGGTAACTGTAAAAACGTTTCCTTCAATATCTATAGCCTTTCCTATAGGATTTATATCCCCAAAATATTTTTCTGCCATTTCCCTGCTTAATGATATTTCAAACGGGTTGGTTAATGTTTCATCAGGTGAGCCTGAGATCAAAGGAAAGTTAAAAATTTTGAAAACTGAATTATCGGCATAGTACCCACCTGACTCCGTAAAAACATTTCCTCCAGATTTGAAAACAGCCTGAGGGAATTCAGCAAACCTTGCGAATTCTTCAATTTCAGGAAAGGCTTCTTTAATTCCCGGGCCAAATGCGGTTGGTACATAAATTATTTTTTCTTCCTTATTGCCTCTGTAATCATGCATAGTTAAACGTGCAAGATTCCTGTAATTGGAGTGAAATTTATCGAATGATAACTGAAAATGAATCCATGTACCTATTACAATCACACTGGCAATACCTAATGCAAAACCAGTTATATTAATAAAGGCAAAAACCTTATTCTTTTTAAGATTCCGGAAGGATTGATATAAAAATATTTTTATCATGGCTATTATATATTATTGATCTGAATTTCAAAATCTTAACATCTATAATAATTGTTTTTTCACTCATATTGTAACGCTTCCACAGGATTTCATGTAGCAGCCATCCTCCCGATATATATCGGGACTGCCTGTTTATTTAAATTTCTATTCATATCTCAAACTTTCTACCGGGTTTTTAGTTGCTGCCTTCCAGGATTGAAACGAAACAGTTAGCAAAGCAATTCCCAACGCCACTACCCCGGCAAATGCAAAAATCCACCAGCTTAAATTTGTTTTGTAGGCAAAATTTTCGAGCCATTTATACATTAGGAAAAATGCCACAGGGCAAGCGATGATAAAACCACAAAGTATCCATTTTGCGACATTCCTGTTAAGCAAAGCTAAAACCTCTCCTGTTTTTGCACCGCTGATTTTTCTGATACCGATTTCCTTCACCCTTCTTTTTGTAATCAGTTCGGTTAAACCGACTAATCCGAGACAAGAGATTATTATGGCAATTACAGCAAAAACACTAATGGCTTTAGCCTGTTTCTCCTCTTTTTGATACATCGATTGTAGCCAGTCGTTGTAAAATTTAAATGTGAACGGTATTTCCGGTTCTATTTCAGTGTACACATTTTTAATCAAATCGAGATTTTCTGCAACGTCTCCCTTGATTTTAATATTCAGGATACTGGCCCCGCTTTGTATTTTTCCAATCTGCAAATTCCCCACTTCGTTGTATAAGTTTTCGTAATGAAAATCTTTTATTACTCCTATAACATCACCTCCTCCATACGTTTTACCATCGAGGTCGGTCCATTCAAGAGCTTTATACAAATGTTCGTTTATAATGACCTGGGTAGAGTCATTCGGGTAAAAGTTGCGACCCTGGACAATACTTAGTCCAAAAGTTTTAATAAAATCCGGATCGGCCCAGAAGGATTTTGTAACAATTGTTTTTTTTACACCATTGATATCACTTTCTCCACTCGACCAACCCGGTAAGTGCATCGGGCTGCCAAACGAGGCCGAAGCAGAGATTACCTGAGGGTACTGAAGCAGTTTTTCTTTGATAACATCCCATTTCGATGAAGAATTACCTTTGAGTTCGAGCCTGACCATCATTTCCGAATCAAATCCCGGATCGGTAAATTTTAAAAAATTTACTTGCTTTTGAACTACAATCAGTGAGATCAGGAGGACAGTTGTAATAAAAAACTGAAGAGAAATTATTTCTGCCCTTTGCCCTTTTTTACGAACAATACTTCGATTAGAAATAACCTGTAAAGGCGAAATCCCTGAAAATGCCAACGCAGGATAGACTCCCGCTAAAATTGCTGTAAAAAAGAAAATTATTACTGCCGGAATTAAAACCATCGGTTCTGTAAGGATCGAAATTAATTCAATTTTTTTACCGAGGATATTGGTAAAAAACGGTGATATTATTAAAACTAAAAACAAAGACAGGATCAGGGCGAGCAAACTTACAAACATCGACTCAGACAGAACCTGTTTGAATATATCTTTCCTGTCTGCTCCTGTGGTTCTCTTAATGCCAATCTCGTTTAAACGTTCATAACTGCCCGAAACAGCCAGGTTTATATAATTAAAAACAGTCATAAACAGGATAATTCCCGCAATGCTGGCAAGGAGGTATATAAGTTTTACGTTTGCATGGTTTAGTCCGTCGTATTCAAAATTGTGAAAATAAATTTTGTTTAAAGGTTCAAGCGATAATTTTATATCCTTGAAAACCTGCCAATGGTTTATCAAGTTAGTAACCTGGCTGTTCACAGTTTCATAATCGGCATTGCGGTTCAGCATTACGAAGGCATTTAGCAGCTTATGGTTTTCATCGTGAAATCCCATATTTACTACATAAAAATCTTCGTTATCAATTAAAAAATCGAAATTAAAAGACGCAAAATCAGGGATATTGGAAATTACACCGGCAATGTTGTAGATATTGTTATCAACTTCCAGAATTTCTCCAACCGGATTATTTGCCCCGAATAATTTTTCGCTGAATTTTTTTGTCAGGATAATGTTATTCTTTACCGACAAGGTCGGCTCCGAAGATTTATAAATAAATTGGAAAGAGAACATATCCATAAAATCGTCGTTGGCAGCCATCATCCTGCCCCACTCCTGTTGATTGCCAACTTTATACAACTTTTTCTGGATAGCATATAAACACATTTTTTCAATACCGGGGACTTTTGCTTTTAAATCGTTCTGTAAAGTAACAGGGACAATCGATTCATTATCTGAACGGACGATCCGGTAAATGTATTTACTGTTTTCAAAACCTCTGTTTACATTTCGTTCACCTAATATAAAAGTGATCAGGATAAGCAGTACTGCCATACTAATAGCATATCCTCCGATGGTTATAACCGAGAATATTTTTCTTCGCTTTAACGATCGATAAAAAAGCTTGAAAGTATTATTCATAGTTATCAGTTTTTATTATTAATATAACTTTCATGTTTATCGCAAATTCAAAATCTATTCATACCTTAACACCTCCACCGGGTTCCGAGTAGCAGCCCACCTCCCGATAAATATCGGGATTGCCAGCTATTTAAATTTCTATTCATATCTCAAACTTTCTACTGGGTTTTTAGTTGCTGCTTTCCACGATTGAAACGAAACAGTCAGCAAAGCAATCCCCAGTGCCAGCAAACCAGACAAAGCAAAAATCCACCAGCTTAAACTGGTTTTGTAGGCAAAGTTTTCGAGCCATTTATTCATGGCGTAATAAGCAATTGGCGTGGCAACTACAAAAGCAATTACTACCCATTTTACAAAGTCTTTGTTAAGCATGGAAAGAATTTCAGAAATTTTAGCACCATTCACTTTTCGGATACCAATCTCTTTTATTCGAAGTTGATTATAGTAGGTTACCAGTGCAAGGATTCCCATAACTGAAATAATGATTGCCAAAATTGAAAACCACGAAATAATTTTTGATGTATTTGCTTCCTTTTTGTACCAACTATCAACAGTAGCATCGGCAAAATGGTAATCAAAAGGTACGCCTTCCGTATAGCTATTCCATTCCGATTTTATTTTGTCAATCGTTCCGGATACATTAGTCCCTGATATTTTTATCAAAATACTCCAACTTTCTCCACTCAATGGACGCAACATTGAAAGACCAACAGTTTGTTTTAAATCGTTGAAATGATAATCTTCAACAACGCCATAAACAGGAAGCTCTTCGTTGCGTCGTTTAAAATTTTTTGGTAAGGGTTCGAGGTTCAATTCCCTAATAGTGGCTTTGTTTAACCAAAGTACATTGTCGGACCATGCAACTCCGGTTTTTTCATATTTTATGCCCATCAAGGGGAAAAAAGCTGAATCGACATAAAATTCACTGAAACTTACCGGGTTCCCATTGTATATGAACGATTGGTTATTGCCTCCGTCAAGTGGAGAACCGGCTACAAATGAAAATTGCCGAACTCCGGGGATGTGGGTTAAAATATTGCCGAACGTCTGTCGCTGGCTACTATTAAAATCTGCCTGTAGCTCAATAATATTTTCCTTATTAAATCCCAAATCATAATTTCTTAAAAATCTGGTTTGCTTTACAATAAACGACGCACAAATAATCAGGGCAATAGTGGCCGCAAACTGGAATGATACCAACACTTTTGAATAAGC